>CAMFZO010000131.1 GCA_946006895.1 uncultured Clostridia bacterium
CTTGACTAAGGGCTAAGGACTAAGGGTGAATGACTGAGGTGTCTGCTTCGCAGACAAATGATATTTTGTAGGGGCGGCTATTAGCCGCCCGCTAACAATGAAACTGCCTCTAATCGGGCGGCTGATAGCCGCCCCTACGAAAAAACCGCTCCTTTGCGTGTAGGGGCCGGCGTCCTCGACGGCCCGGGATTTTTATTTCGTGCGCGGAGCGCACACTATAGTGATTCACTATTCACCGTTCACCGTTCACTATTCACTAAAAATTTCTAATCGTCTGCGAAGCAGACATCTCCGTCATTCACCCTTAGCCCTTAGCCATAAAGCCGCCTACAGCAGCGCCTCAAACAGGGCGGGGCCGCGTTCCAGAACCCTTTCGTCGAAATTGAAATCCGGCGCGTGGAGGGGCGGCGTGTCCCCGGTTCCCAGGAAGAAAAACACCCCGGGCACATACTGCTGATAGACGGAAAAATCCTCGGTGATATAGGTCGGCTCCGTCTCGGCCACGGCAAAACGCCGCCGCGCCTCGGTCAGAAGCCCTTCGTCATTGGTCACGGGGGGATAGCCGGAGGAACACAGGGTGGTGATCCGGCATCCGGTCTTTTGGGAGAGCTTCGCCGCCAGCGCCTCCAGATCCCCGCTCAACCGTTCATAGAGGGCGTCGTCAAAGCACCGCAGGGTACCCTCCAGTCGGGAATACTTGCTCACACTGTTGCGGGCCTCACCGCTGAGCAGCTTGCCGAAACGCAACAGACAGGGAAGTCCCTCCGCCAGGGCGTAGGCCGCCTGCAAAAAGTCCGTCGCCGCAGAAAGGGCGTCCTTGGCCTGCTGCCACTGGGCAATGTGGGCGCTCTCGCCGAAGACCTCCACCGTCAGCTCGCAGGAGCGGGACATCATCCCGCCCGCGTGGGAGGCGACGGCCCCCTGAGCCAGTCCGGGCCAGAGATGCAGACCGTAGATTCGGTTTACATAATATTTATCCAGAACACCCGTGTCACAGATCATCTGCGCGCCGCCGGTACTTTCCTCCGCCGGCTCAAAGATCAGCAGCACGTTGCACGGCGCGTCCTGCCGGACAGCCAGAGCCTCGGCAAAGCCCAGAAGCATGGCCATGTGGGCATCGTGGCCGCAGGCGTGCATTTTCCCCGGATGGGTGGAGGCAAAGGGCAGGCCGGTCTGCTCCGTGACGGGCAGCGCGTCCATGTCGCTGCGGAAGGCCGCCGTCTCCCTGCGGCCGAAGTCAAAATAGGCGCAGACCGCCTCGCCTACCGGCGAAAAGACGGTGCAGGGCAGCTTTTCCAGCACCTGCCGCAGATAGGCCGCCGTCTTGCCCACCTCCCAGCCCGTCTCCGGGATCTGATGGAGGGCGTGCCGGTGGGCCGCTATAGAAGTTGACATAATATCACCTCGCCTGCCGGAAGCTGTTCCGGCCTGATGGATGCCGCCGCGGAACAGATGCGGCAGCGGACAGAAAAATCGTAGTATCATCGACATTCGCCTATGGAAATCCCGTAAAAAGTATGTTAAAATCGGCCATGAGGTGAAACGCATGATACGACATATCGTAATGTGGAAATTCCGGGAGGGCACCGAGGCCCGTGCGGAGGAATTTCTGACGGGGCTTGCGGCCCTGCAGGGGAAAATCGACTGCATCCGCTCCATGACCGTGGAGCGCAGCGCGGTAAAGGACAGCGCCTATGACGCGGTTCTGATCTCGGAATTTGACAGCCTGGAGGACGTGGCGGCCTACAAAAACGACCCCAGGCACCGGGCGGTAGCGGCCATCTGCGCCGAGATCCGCACGGCGCGTTGCGCCATCGACACGGAAATATGAAGCAGTGGTGCGTCTACATCCTGCGGTGCGGCGACGGCAGCCTCTACACCGGGGCCACCGACGATTTTCCCCGCCGTCTGGAGGCTCACCGCAGCGGGAAGGGCGCAAAATACACCCGTGGGCGCGGGCCGTTGGAGCCGGTCTACCGGGAAGACTGCCCGGATATGTCGGCGGCGCTGAAGCGGGAGTATGCCATCAAGCATCTCAGCCGCGAGGAAAAGCTCCGTCTGGTGATGCAAAGTGAGTATAGCATAGATTGAACGGATTTGCAAATCTCCCAAGGCCAAACGGGAAAATTTCCCGTTGCAATCACTGCTGCGATTCGATATAATTATAAATGCGGCAGCGAAACATTCGAAATTGTATCTCTGTGCCGCCGCATTTATAATCATTTTATCGCCATTTTGCTCGCCCCTTACGGGGCAACCGCAAAATATGGCTATGATTTCTTCGGCTTATTTCATCGCCGAAGTAATAAAACTGCACTCTTGAGGTAGCCATGGAACGACTGACGATGGCCGTCCCCTGCCTGTTTGGGCTGGAGGGACTGGTGGGCGACGAGCTGCGCCGTATGCAAATGGAAAATGTCCGTGTGGAGGACCGCCGCGTCTTCTTTGACGGCGATTTTGAGGCCATGGCCCGGGCCAATGTGCGTCTGCGCATGGGCGAACGGGTGATGATCCTCCTGGCGCGCTTTCCCGCCGACAGCTTCGAGGCCCTCTATCAGGGCGTCAAGGCCATTGAGCTGGAGCGCTTCATCCCCAAGGAGGGCGCCTTTCCCGTCAAGGGATACAGTCTGGATTCCAAGCTCCACAGCGTCCCCGACTGCCAGTCCATCGTGAAAAAGGCCGCCGTAGACCGTCTGGGGGCCAAATACGGCCTGACCTGGCTGCCGGAGACGGGCGACACCTATCAGCTCCGTTTTTCCATTATGAAGGACGTCTGCGAGGTCTTTCTGGACACCTCCGGCGTGAGCCTCCACAAGCGGGGCTACCGCGCCGTGGGCAACGAGGCACCCCTCCACGAGACTATGGCGGCGGCCCTGGTCAATCTGTCCCGCTACCGGGGACGGGATTTCTTCTGGGATCCCTTCTGCGGCTCCGGGACCATCGTCATCGAGGCGGCGCTGACCGCTCTCAACCGTGCGCCGGGCCTGAACCGCAGCTTCGGGGCCGAGCATTGGAGCTGCGTGCCGCAGGAGGTCTGGCAGAAGGTCAAAACCGAGGCCCGGGATCTGGAATACCGGGGAGAATACCGCATTTTAGGCACGGATATTGACCCGGCCACCCTCTCCATCGCCATCGCCAACGCGAAAAAAGCCGGCGTCGCCAAGTATATCGACTTCCGGGAGGGGGACGCCACCAAGCTGTCCCTGCCCTGCGACACGGGCGTTTTGGTCTGCAACCCGCCCTACGGCGAGCGGATGCTGGAGCAGCGTTCGGCCCAGCAGCTCATGCGCGCTTTCGGACGGCATCTGAAGTTCGCTGACGGCTGGAAAAAGTATATCATTTCCTCCGAGGCGGAGTTTGAGCATTTCTTCGGCAGACAGGCGACCAAAAAGCGGAAACTCTACAACGGCAGATTGCAATGTAATGTTTATATGTACTATTAGAGATAGATAAGGTGGTACGGGCCATGAAACATCTGTTTATCATCAATCCGGCGGCGGGAAAATACGACAAGACCGGCGAGTTCACCCAGCTCATCCGCGAGGTCTGCGACAAGCGCTGTCTGGCCTATGAGATTTTGGTGTCCCGCGCACCCGGCGACTGCACCAAGATCGCCCGGGCGGCAGCTGCCACCGGCGACCCGGTGCGCATCTACGCCTGCGGCGGTGACGGAACGCTCAATGAGGTGGTCAACGGTGCCACGGGCTTCCGCAATGCCGCCGTCACCCACTTTCCCGGCGGATCGGGCAACGATTTTATCAAGATCTTCTCCGAACCGGGAGCCTTCAAGGATCTGAACCGGCTCCTGGACGGCGATATTGCCACCTTTGACCTGATCCGCTGCCAGCGGGATCACTACGCGCTGAACGTCTGCTCTGTGGGCTTTGATGCCCGTATCGGCACCGCTGTCAGCAAATATAAGCGCCTGCCGCTGGTTTCCGGCTCCGGTGCCTACATTCTCTCCACCGGCGTCAACCTGCTCAAGGGTGTCCACAAGCACTATGTGGTGGAGATAGACGGCGAGGAATTTGACGGCAGCCAGACCCTCATCTGCGTGGCCAACGGGCGTTGGTACGGCGGCGGCTTCAATCCGGTGCCGGAAGCTCAGCCCGACGACGGCCTGCTGGACGTGCTTTTGGTCAAGGCCGTGTCCCGCGCCACCGTGGCCGGGGTCATCGGCAAATTCAAGGCCGGCAGACATACGGAGCTGCCGGATATTATCCGTTATTACCGCTGCAAAAAGGTTGTTATCCACTGCGACAACAAGAGCGAGATCAACATGGACGGCGAGCTGCTCATGGGAAGGGACATCACCTTCGAGGTAGTCCCCGGCGCCATCCGGTTCTTCTATCCCAAGGGCCTGACCTACCGCAAGTGAGCAGGCGGCCTTGTGACGAAGGGCTAAGGACGAAGGGCTTTTGTAGGGGCGGACGGGACGTTTGCGAGCGCCGCCAGTGGCGGATACAGCGAGCAAAAAGGAGTGGCAGCGGTCGAAATTTGAAGCCGCCGTCAGCGCGGCGCGCAAATTTCGGGCACCGCAACAGACCTCTGTCCGCCCTAAGTTGCCGGAGGCAACTTCTTGACTAAGGGCTAAGAGCTAAGAGTGAATGACTGAGGTGTGCGCTCCGCGCACGATTTAAATTTTTTAGTGAACAGTGAACGGTGAACAATGAACAGTGAATAACGGAGGTGTCTGCTGCGCAGACGAATAAAAAACGGTTCTATAATAAATGTTGGGGTCAGGCGAAGAGGCCTGGCCCCAAAGCTATATC
>CAMFZO010000132.1 GCA_946006895.1 uncultured Clostridia bacterium
GTCTGCTGGTAGATGGGACGGCGCAGGTCCAGGGCGGAAATGATGGCGGCGGGGCGCAGGTCGAAGCACTCGCTGACGATCTCGCCCAGACGCAGGTCGCTGAGCCTGCCGGTGCCGTAGGTGTCCACATGGATGGAGACGGGCTGCGCCACGCCGATGGCATAGGCCAGCTCGATCTGGCAGCGGCGGGCAAGTCCGGCGGCGACGATATTCTTGGCGACGTAGCGGGCCATATAGGCGGCGCTGCGGTCCACCTTGGTCGGGTCCTTGCCGGAGAAGCAGCCGCCGCCGTGGGCAGCGTAGCCGCCGTAGGTATCCACGATGATCTTTCTGCCGGTCAGGCCGGAATCACCCACCGGTCCGCCGATGACAAAACGGCCGGTCGGGTTTACATAAAACTTGGTATCCCGGTCCAGCAGGCCCTCCGGCAGGGTGGGCCGGATGATCTCCTCCACCACCGCTTCCCGCAGGTCCCGGATGGAGATGTCGGCGGCGTGCTGGGTGGAGATAACCACGTTGTCAATGCGTTCCACGGAGCCGTCGGCGGCGTACTGGACGGACACCTGGCTCTTGCCGTCGGGACGGAGCCAGGGCAGATGCCCGTTTTTCCGCTCGGCGGAGAGCTTTTTGGTCAGCTTGTGGGCAAAGGAGATGGCGGCGGGCATCAGCTCCTCGGTCTCATCGCAGGCGAAGCCGAACATCATGCCCTGATCGCCGGCGCCCAAAGTGTCGGCCTCGTCATAGGAGCTGTCAACGCCCATGGCGATGTCGCCGGACTGCTCGTCGATGGCGGTCAAAACCGCGCAGGTGTTGCCGTCAAAGCCCGCCGCGGGAGAATCGTAGCCGATCTTGCGCAGGGTCTCGCGGGCCACATGGGGGATGTCCACATAGCAGTCCGTGGAGATCTCGCCCATGACCAGCACCATACCGGTGGTGGCGACGCACTCGCAGGCGACACGGGCGTTTTTGTCCTTTGTCAGAATGGCGTCCAGAACGCCGTCAGAGATCTGGTCGCATACCTTGTCGGGATGTCCCTCAGTGACGGATTCAGAGGTAAAAATTCGTTTTTGCATAAAAAGAGCTTCCTTTCTTTTGTAGTTTCATAGCCCTTTCGATACAAAAAATACCCTGTTTTCGACAGGGTACATCATGTCCTCATCTGTCGATTGCCATCGCCGGAATTGGCACCTTGCGTTTTTGCAGGTTGTCGGGCTTCATCGGGCCGGTCCCTCCGCCACTCTCGATAAGGTTATGAAATTACGATAATTATAGCATATATATCCGTAATGTCAAGGAAAAATTCTCATAACGAACGGGAAGCCGAGATGAAAGAAAACGCCCTGTTACGGCGATTTTACGGCACCGGCCCCGTCGGGTGGAAATGCGGCCGTTGCTTGACGGGGAAAGGACAGTATGGTATAATTTGTGTGATTCTTTCGGAAAACCAACCACAACCTTTCCGATCAAAGGAGATACTATGGAAAATATCATCGAGATCTCTCACCTGAGCAAGCGCTTCGGTGAGATCCGGGCGGTACAGGATCTGAGCTTCCGCGTCCGGGAGGGAGAGCTGTTCGCCTTCCTCGGCATCAACGGCGCGGGAAAGAGCACCACCATCTCCATCCTCTGCGGCCAGCTTTCCAAAGATGCCGGAACCATCACCATCGGCGGCATCGACCTGGACCACGATGTGACGCGCATCAAGCGGGATCTGGGCGTGGTGTTTCAAAATTCCGTTCTGGACGGCGCTCTGTCTGTCCGCGACAATCTGCAGTCCCGCGCCGCCCTCTACGGCATCACGGGCAAGGCCTTCCGCACCCGGCTGAAGGAGCTGGCCTCCCTGCTGGACTTTGAGCCGCTGCTGAACCGGCCCGTGGGCAAGCTCTCCGGCGGTCAGCGGCGGCGCATCGACGTGGCCCGTGCCCTGCTCCACGACCCGAAGATCCTGATTTTGGACGAGCCGACCACCGGCCTGGATCCCCAGACCCGCAAGCTGCTCTGGAACGTCATTGCCGGCCTTCGTGCGCAGCGGCATATGACCGTCTTCCTCACCACTCACTACATGGAGGAGGCGGCAGACGCCGACTACGTGGTCATTCTCGACAGCGGCAAAATCGCCGCCGAGGGCACACCGCTGCAGCTCAAAAACGCCTATTCCGGCGACTTTATCACCCTCTACGGCGCAACGGAGGACCAGGCACGTCTGCTGGGCGATAAGGTCGAGGCCCTGCGGGACGCCTACCGTGTGGAGGTCGCCGACACGGCTGCCGCCACGGCGCTGATTTTGAAGCACCCGGATATTTTCCGCGACTATGAGATCACCAAAGGCAAAATGGACGACGTGTTTCTTGCCGTCACGGGCAAAAAACTGACGGGAGGTGAGGAAAAATGACCGCATTTAAAGCGCTGGTCCGGCGCGATTGTAAGCTGTTTTTCAAAGACAAGGGAATGTTCTTTTCCTCGCTCATTACCCCGCTGATCCTGCTGATTCTCTATTCCACCTTCCTGGCTGACATTTATCACGACAGCTTTGCCTCCGCCCTCCCTGCCGCCATGCTCTCCGTTCTTCCCGACGACCTGATCGACGGCACCGTGGGCAGCCAGCTTTTCTCCTCCCTGCTGGCGGTGAGCTGCGTCACCGTGTCCTTCTGCTCCAACCTGATGATGGTCCAGGATAAGGCCAACGGTATGCGGCGCGACCTGACCGTTTCGCCGGTGCGCGGCTCCACCCTGGCTCTGGGCTACTATGTTTCCACCGTCCTGAGCACCCTGCTGGTCTGTCTGGTGGCCATGCTGGCCTGCTTTGTCTATCTGGCGGCGGTAGGCTGGTACCTCAGCGCCGCGGATATCCTGCTGCTGGTGCTGGACGTGTTCCTGCTGGTCCTTTTCGGCACAGCCCTGTCCTCTATCGTCAACTTTTTCCTGACCACCCAGGGCCAGATGTCGGCGGTGGGTACCATCGTCAGCGCCGGCTACGGCTTCCTCTGCGGCGCGTATATGCCCATTTCCCAGTTCGGTGAGGGTCTGCAGAAGGTCCTGTCCTTTATGCCGGGCACCTACGGCACGTCCCTCCTGCGCAATCACGCCATGCGGGGCACCTTTGCCGAGATGGAGCGCTGCGGCTTCCCGGCGGAGGTGGTGGAGAGTATCCGCGACAGCGTAGACTGCAACCTCTATTTCCTGGCTGACCGCTCCCGCCCCGTGAGTGAGGGGACCATGTACCTCATCCTCGGCGGCACGGTGGTGCTCCTCATCGCCGTCTACGTTGCGATGAACCTCTGGAAGAAAAAGGACTGAACCGGCGCGATGCTTCAGAACCAAGGGCTTAGGGTGAATGACTAATGTGCCTGCTTCGCAGGCGAATCATAATAACGGCACGGCAGAGTCGCCGTGCCCTACGAACGCTTCGTTGGAAGTGCGTTCACAGCCGTAGGGCGCGCCGACCCTGGCGCGCCGCAAATCTGATCCGTGCGCACAGCGCACACATCACTTGTTCACTGTTCATTGTTCACCATTCACTGTTCACGAAACAAGATGTCCGCGGCCTTTCGCGGGCGGAGACGTTTGCGAGTGCCGCCAGTGGCGGATACAGCCAAATGCTGGCAGAGGGCGGATACAAAAAACGGTGCGTCCGATCAGGGACGCACCGTTTTGCTGTATTTGCTTGTATCCGATCAATACATTCCGCCGCCTGCGTTGGCTGCTGCGGCTGCCGCTGCGGCATCTGCTGCGGGGTCGGGCTTATCGACAACGAGGGATTCCGTTGTCAGGACGCAAGCGCCGATGCTCGCGGCGTTCTCCAGGGCCGTTCTCGTGACCTTGGTCGGATCGACGATGCCGCCGGGGATCATGTCGCAGTAAACATCGGTGTAGGCGTTGTAGCCGTAACCGACCTTCCTGCTGTTCTTGATCTTCTCGAAGACGACGGAGCCGTCCACGCCCGCGTTCTCCGCGATCTGGCGGATCGGGGCCTGCAGCGCCTTGGCAATGATGGAAGCGCCGGTCTTCTCGTCGCCGGACAGCTTGGCAATGAGCTTCTCAACGGCAGGAATCGCGTTGACAAAGGCTGTGCCGCCGCCTGCGACAATGCCTTCCTCCACTGCCGCACGGGTGGCGTTGAGAGCGTCCTCCACGCGGAGCTTCTGCTCCTTCATGGCGACCTCGGTCTGCGCGCCGACGCGGATGACCGCGACACCGCCGGACAGCTTGGCCAGACGCTCCTGGAGCTTCTCGCGGTCGTAATCGGAGGTGGTGACGTTGATGGCAGCCTTGATCTCATGGATGCGGCTCTGGATCTCATCGGGGTTGCCGCAGCCGTCAACGATGACGGTGTTGTCCTTGTTGACCTTGATCTGACGGGCTCTGCCGAGGTCGCTGATCTGCACATCCTGCAGGTTCATGTTCAGCTCAGAGGCAACATAGGTGCCGCCGGTGAGAATGGCGATGTCGCGGAGCATTTCCTTGCGGCGGTCGCCGAAGCCGGGTGCCTTGACGCAGACGCAGTTGAAGCTGCCGCGCAGACGGTTGACAAGCAATGTGGAAAGGGCGTCGCCCTCCACATCCTCGGCGATGATGACCAGTCTCTGACCGCCCTTGACGATCTGCTCCAGAATGGGCAGGATCTCCTGAATGGACGAGATCTTCTTGTCGGTGATGAGGATATAGGGATCGTCCACGACGGCTTCCATCTTGTCGGTATCGGTGACCATGTAGGGGGAGATATAGCCGCGGTCGAACTGCAT
>CAMFZO010000133.1 GCA_946006895.1 uncultured Clostridia bacterium
TATAAATGCCGGAGTTAGTTGCTGCGGCGAAATAACGCCGCTGATAAGCGGTGAAAATACGAAGGGAGATTCTATGGAAAAGCTATTTGGTCTGAAAAAGCACAACACCACCGTCAGAACCGAGATTCTTGCCGGTCTGACAACCTTCATGGCAATGGCGTACATTCTGATGGTCAACGCGGGTATGTTTGCCAATCCGTTCGGTGACGGAACCGATGTCCTCGGCGTCAGCTACGGTGCGATCTACATTGCCACCGCAATTTCCGCAGTCATTGGTTCCCTGCTCATCGGTCTTCTGGCAAATCTGCCGTTGGCACAGGCCTCCGGCATGGGCCTGAACGCCTTCTTCGTCTACACCGTCTGCGTCGGTTTCGGTCTCAGCTATGCCAACGCGCTTGTGCTCGTCCTCGCTGATGGCGTCATCTTCATCCTGCTCACCGTCACCGGTCTTCGCAAGAAGATCTTTAGCGCAATTCCCGATGCGGTCCGAAAAGCCATCCCCGCCGGTATCGGACTCTTTATCGCTTTCCTTGGTCTGCAAAACGCAGGCATTATCGTCCCGAATTCCAGCACGGGTGTTACCCTCGGCTCCTTCAATCTCATCAGCGGCGCAAACGCCTGGGCAGATATTATGCCCATGATCGTGGCAATCATTGCGCTGTGTGTCATTGCGATACTCTCCAAAAAACAGGTTCGCGGCTCGGTTCTGTGGGGGATTCTTGTCGGCGCTGTGCTTTACTACGTTCTGAGCTTTGCCACCGTAGCAGGCTTTGCCGAAAGCATGAAAGCCAGTATGCAGGTCGATTTTATCGGCCCGTTCAAGGATTTCTTCCAGCAGTCTTTGGGCAAGGTCTTTACGGAAGGCTTCAACTTTAAGCCGTATATCGCCGCCCATGGCACCGGCAACTTCATCCTGATGTTTGCCACCACCGCCCTGGCCTTCTGCATGGTCGATATGTTTGATACCCTCGGCACCCTTTACGGTGCCTGCGCCCGTGGCAATCTGTTGACCGACAAGGGCGAAGTTCCCAACATGGACAAGGCCATGCTCTCTGACGCAGTTGCTACCACCGTTGGCGCCGTATGCGGCACCTCCACCGTCACCACCTTCGTCGAAGCTGCAGCCGGTGTCGCCGAGGGTGGCCGTACCGGTCTTGCCGCCGTCTCCACCGCCGCTTTCTTCTTCATTGCCATGTTCCTCGCCCCCATTGCCGCGCTGATCCCGTCCTGTGCGACGGCAGCCGCCCTGATTTATGTGGGCGTTCTGATGATCTCCTGCGTCAAGGATCTTGACTGGCACGATCCCGCCGTTGCGCTGCCCTCCTTCCTGACGATGGCAATGATGCCCTTCTCCTACAACATTTCCTTCGGCATCGCTTTCGGCCTGATCTCTTATGTTGTGATTAAGACCTTCACGGGCAAGATCAAGGAAGTTAAGGCGGGCACCTGGGTCATCACCCTGCTGTTCCTCCTGATGCTGTTCCTGACGCACTGAAGTCCTTTCTGATACTGATTCTTGATGAAAAAGTTTCATCAAGAATCCCGTGTGCTGCGCACACTCACATCGTGCTTAAGGCACGCTGTGCCGTCTGCGACTCGCTAAGTGCCGCCGCAAGCGGCGGTTGCTCGCTTGCATAGCGCCTGCGGGCGCTTATCATGCAGAATCTGACGCGCCTGACGGCGCTATAAAAAGGTTGAAACCTTTTTATCAGATTCTAGTATAATAGTCGCTGGAGCCCAGTCGGAGTGGCTGCCCGGGATATTGGAGGCCCGCCGTTTCCTCGGATGACAGGATCCCCGACACCTGGTTGTAAAGAGACTGCCAGGTGTTGGTCCCGACGATGCCGTCGGGTGTCAGACCGGCATAGCGCTGATAGGCGATGACTGCCGCCTGTGTCGCCGGCCCGAAGATGCCGTCGATGGCAACAGCGGGGACGGTGCTGATGTAATCCGACACGACCTGCAGCATATACTGCAGTTGCCGCACGCTCTGACCGGTGTTGCCCTCCTGCAGGGTCCCGGAGCCTTGCCAGTTGACCCGGTAGAAGGTCTGACCCTGGGATTCCAGCTCCGCCAGACTGTTGACGCCCACATACAGCCGCACCAACTGATACCAGGTGGCCTTGCCGATGATGCCGTCGGGAGTGAGGTTGAAGATCCGCTGGAAAGAGAGCACGGACCGCTCTGTCTGCTCCCCGAAGATGCCGTCGACGGGATAGATGCGGGAGATGGCCGGATAGTTCTGGGAAATGCGGTTGAGCATGACCTGAGCCTGGGTGACCTGCGGCCCACGGCTGCCGAGACGCAGCGGCGTACCCGGATAGGAGGGCGTGTAGCCGCGCACCGGGGCGTTGTTGACCAGCTCGATGTTGTTGCCGTAGTAGCGCCGCAGGATCTGCATGGAGTTGAGCCCCTGCTGGGCAAGGCTTTGGGAACCCCACTGGCTCAGCCCCTCGCAGGTGACGGTGGTGCCGTTGCAGAATTTTGCCGCCAGAGGCTCCACAAAACCCATGCGCCGCAGATAGCTGTCGAAAATATTGTCCACAATGGTGGAGACGCTGTCAAAGTAGCTGCGGCCGTTGATGAATTTCTGATCAATGGCGGTGGACGAGGTGATGTCAAAATCATAGCCCCGGCTGCGGTAAAACTCCGTGTAGACACGGTTGAGGGCAAAGGAGATAATGGCGAGAATGTTTGCTGTCAGGGCGCTGTCGTCCCAGGTGGGATAGATCTCGCTGGAAGCGACGTTTTTCACATAGTCCGAAAAGGGTACGGTGACATTGGCGGCGTAGGCGTCAGGCGCACCCAGATGGACGGTGATGTTTCGCGGGATGTAGGGAAGGACTGTGACCATGGCTACAGCCCCTGGGCGGTCGTGTCCACAACGTCCGTCATGTTGTAGGCCTCCGGGCGCTCACTGAGCGGGATCAGCTCCACATTCTGCTGGGTTACGATCCCGGGGAATATCTGGACATTTTCCATCAGAGCGCGGGTGTAATCCGGGTGGTCCACGGTCACGTCCACGGATGTAAAGGGAATGGGAAGTCCGGGGGAAAGGCTTTCGCTCTTTTCCGGCGTGTCGATGCGCACGGTGGAAATGCGTCCGCTCTCATCCGTCAGCCGTACCGCCAGCAGCCGGGAGCCGGTCTGCGCCGCCTGAGTGATGGAAACCGTAGCGCCCACGATGGGAAGCTGGGCGTTGGACGCGAATACTCTTACGTTGAGAAATCCACTTGCAGGCATAATACACCTCCTCGGAAATAGTGTATGCATAAAGACAGAAAAGGTGCGCGCTGCATCCGCAAAAACGCAGCGCGCATCTTCATTATAAATACTTTTTCATCTGATTGATGTTGTTCTGCTCCGTCTGCAAAAGCCGCCGGGACAGACTGGCGACCCGCGGCTCCAGGGTGCCCATGGTGCGAATGTCGTGCATACTCTTTATCATGCCCCGGGTATTGCCCTGCAGCATCAGCTCGGCGATTTTCGCCGTCGGATCGATGGATGCACGCACCCGCATTTTGGAGGACATGGCGGAACCGTATTTCGCCATAGGGTTCAGGTCCTTGATCCTGCCGCCGCGTTCCCGCAGCAACCGGTCGGCTTCCTCGTAGATCTGCGCGTACTCGTCGTATTGAGAGCGCAGCGCGCCGCGAAATTCCCGGTTTGCCGTTTCGTTCAGAACGCTTTTGATGCCGTAGCAGCCCATTTCCGTGGTGCGGCGGATGGCGTTGAGCATGGAAACTTCGTTTGTCAAAATACATCACCTCAGGATTAGCCTTGCCCCTGCCGGGGAAATTATTCACCAAGGGACAAAAATGCCGCCTGCACATTTGCGCAGACGGCATTTTGCCGCAGTGGGTTATTTACGGTTCTGATCGTTCTTCTGGTTCTGCTGATTCTGCTGGTTCTTGTTCTGCTCGTTCTGATTGCGGTTCTGGTTGTTCTGCTGATTCTGGTTACGGTTTTCCATGAATGAAATCCTCCAAATTCTTTTTGCGGTATCTTACCGCTTGCTTAGTATGCCCGGTTTCCTCTTGATTATTTATCCTTTTGCTTAAAGACCAGACTGGCCAGCCAGCCGAAGATCACGGCGGCAGCAATCCCTCCGGCTGCCGCACAAAGCCCTCCGGTAAAGATGCCCCAGAAGCCGTCGCGGATCACGTGTTCCTTGACGCCCCGGGCGATGAGATTGCCGAAGCCGGTCAGCGGGACCGTCGCGCCTGCGCCTGCGAAGTCAACGAGCTTGGGATAGACGCCGATGGCCCCGAGGAATACGCCGGCCACCACATAGGCAACCAGAATCCGGGCGGGGGTCAGCTTGGTTTTGTCGATGAGGATTTGCCCAATGAGGCAGAAAGCGCCACCGACCAAAAAGGCCCACAGATATTCCATACGCTCAGCTCCTTTCCGTAAAGATGGACACGGCGTGGCAGACCGCCGGGATGGATTCGCCCTGCTGGGTGCTCAGGGGCGAGAGCAGCGCACCCGTGCCGCAGAACAGCAGCCGGTTGAGTTGGCCGCGCCGCATACGGCCCAGCAGATGGCCGCACAGAACGCTGGCACTGCAGCCGCAGCCGCTGCCACCGCAGTGAACGTCCTGTTTTTCCAGATCAAAGATCATCATGCCGCAGTCCTGGTAGCGCTGGCCCAGCTTCATGCCGTCCTTTTCAAAAAGCTCCGCCACTGTCTCTTATACACATCTGACGCTGCCGACGAAGGCTTAGGTGT
>CAMFZO010000134.1 GCA_946006895.1 uncultured Clostridia bacterium
TTTGTCTGCGAAGCAGACACCTCAGTCATTCACCCTTAGTCCTTAGTCCTTAGCCGAATAATTCCCCTCTGACCGTCCAAACCAGCGCCAATCCTGTATAAGGGAGAGATGAGAAACACCATGAAAAAGAAGAAAATCAAAGGAATCACTGACCGAAACGCGGTCAACAGCCGGCTGCTGCGCAGACCCATCCAGCGCTGCTTCCCGCTGTTTCTGTTGCCTACCCTGGCGGCCTTCTGTATCGGCTTTATCTATCCGTTCCTGCAGGGACTTTACCTGTCCTTCTGCAACTTTCTGACGACCCGCGACGCCACCTGGGTCGGTCTTGCCAACTACTTCAAGGCCTTTCATGACCCCAGCTTCCTGCGGGCATTCTGGTTTACGAGCCTGTTTGCCCTGGTGTCCATCGTCGTCATCAACCTCTTTGCCTTTATTCTGGCCTACGCCCTGACCCAGAAGATCAAGGGCTCCAACCTGTTCCGCACGGTGTTTTTCATGCCGAACCTCATCGGCGGCATCGTGCTGGGCTACATCTGGTCCACCATTTTCGACGCCATTTTGCAAAACTACGGCAAGCAGCTTGCCACCGACGCCACCCTGGGCTTCTGGGGTCTGGTCATTCTGGTGGCCTGGCAGCAGATCGGCTATATGATGATCATTTACATCGCCGGCCTGCAGGCGGTGCCCGAGGAGCTGAATGAGGCGGCGAAGATCGACGGTGCCAGCCGCTGGCAGACCCTCTGGCATGTCACCATCCCCAACGTCATGCCCTCCATCACCATCTGCCTGTTCCTCACTCTGACGAATTCCTTCAAGCTCTTCGACCAGAACCTGGCCCTGACCGGCGGCGCGCCCATCCGCACCCTGGCCGACGGCTCCCAGCTCAAGCTGACCGAAATGCTTGCTCTGAATATCAAATCCACCTTCGACATCAACCAGAACTGGCACGGTGTCGCCCAGGCCAAGGCCGTTGTTTTCTTCGTGCTGGTGGCTGTTCTGGCGTTGTCCCAGCTCTATTTCACCCGTAAAAAGGAGGTACAGCAATGAGCCGCGCACTGACCGCCCCGAGGAAAAAACGCAACATCGGCAGCACCCTGCTGACCGTCCTGTTCGTCCTGGTGTGCATCATCTATATGCTGCCGGTGGTGGAGGTGGGCGTCAACTCCTTCAAAACCAACGCCGCCGTCAACACCGATACCTTTGCCCTGCCCAACAGCGAGACCTTCGTGGGCTTCGACAACTACGTCAACGGCATGAACGCCGGCAACTATCCCTTCTGGCTGTCGGCTCTCTACAGCCTGTTCATCACCGTGGTCTCGGCCTTCCTGATCCTGCTTTGCACCTCTATGGCCGCCTGGTACATCGCCCGGGTGTCCAGCCGCTTTGCCAGAATCTTCTACTATGTCTGTGTCTTCTCCATGGTCGTGCCCTTCCAGATGGTCATGTTCACCCTCTCCGGCACGGCGGATATGCTGAAGCTCAATACCCCCTGGACCATCCCCATCATCTATCTGGGCTTCGGCGCGGGACTTGCGGTCTTCATGTTCACGGGCTTTGTCAAGAGCCTGCCCCTGGAGATCGAGGAGGCGGCCGCCATTGACGGCTGCGGACCCATCCGCACCTTCTTCTGCGTGGTGCTGCCCATGCTCAAGCCCACCATGATCTCCGTGGGCATCCTGGAGGTCATGTGGCTGTGGAATGACTATCTGCTGCCCTATCTCTCCCTGAACCGCACCAAGTATATGACCATCCCCATGTATGTCCAGTATCTGAAGGGCAGCTACGGCTCCGTGGATATGGGCGCCTTCATGGCCATCATCTTCATGAGCATCCTGCCCATCATCGTTGTATATTTGTTCTGCCAGAAGCACATCATCAAGGGTGTGGCGGCCGGAGCGGTCAAAGGATGACCATAAAGGATCTGGCGCGGGAGACGGGCTACAGTGTGGGGACGGTTTCCCGCGTCCTCAACAACCACCCCAACGTCAGCGAAAAGGCCCGCCGGGAGATCACAGCCGCCGTGGAGCGCTTCGGCTTCGAGCGCAATGAAAACGCCCGTATCCTGAAGCAGCGCCACAACGAGGGCATTCTGGTCCTGGTCAAGGGCCGGAAAAACGAGCTGTTCGCCCTGATTTTAGAGCGGCTGCAGCAGGTCTTTGCCTCCACGGGCTATTCCCTGCTCATGGAGTATTTCGACGAGAACGACAACGAGGTCCGCCACGCGGTACGGCTGTGCGGCGAGAAAAAGCCCCAGGGCCTCCTGTTTTTGGGAGGCAACTGCGCCAATTTTCAGGCGGATTTCAACAAAATCTCCATCCCCGCCGTCCTGGTGACCGACGACGCCTCCAAGCTGGAATTTCCGACCCTTTCCAGCGTCACCACCGACGACACGGCGGCGGCGGATTGCGCGGTGAGCTATCTCATCGCCTGCGGCCACCGCAGCATCGGTATCATCGGCGGCGACTTCCAGATCTCCGACACCTCCCGGATGCGCCTGACGGGAAGCCTTGCCGCCATGAAGCGCAGCGGCATCGTAGGTCCCGCCGCCTATGAAAGCGGCTGGTATTCCTATGAGGACGGCTACGCCTGCATGGAGCGGATGCTCCGCAACGGAAACGAGCCGACGGCCATTTTCGCCATGTCCGACGTTCAGGCCATCGGCGCCATCCGTGCCCTGCGGGAGGCTGGAAAGCGGGTGCCCGAGGACGTGTCGGTCTGCGGCTTTGACGGTCTGCTCATCTCCCGTTATTTTCTGCCGCGCCTGACCACCATCTGCCAGTCCGGCGAGGAACTGGCAGAACGCAGCGCCCGGCTGCTGCTGGACATGATCGAAAAGCACAGCCCCGCCCGCCACATCACCGTTCCCTTCCGCCTGTCCAAGGGCGAAAGCGTCAAATAAAATACTGATATACAGAAAGCGTGAAACTATGAGAAGCTCCGGTATTTTGCTGCACATCTCCTCTCTGCCGTCGCCCTATGGCATCGGCACCCTGGGAAAGGCGGCTTATGAATTTGCAGATTTCCTCCACGACGCGGGCCAGCATTACTGGCAGATCCTGCCCATCGGCCCCACCAGCTACGGCGACAGTCCCTATCAGTCCTTCAGCACCTGTGCGGGAAATCCCTATTTCATCGACCTGGAGCTGCTCCGCGACGACGGCCTGATTTTGCAGGAGGAGCTGGACAGCATCGATTGGTCCGCCCATGAGGAGCGGGTGGACTACGGCTTCCAGTTTTCCGTCCGGTTCGACCTGCTCTACCGTGCCTTTGAGCGCGGACGGGACCGCTATGCCCGTGAGGTCGAAGACTTCCGCGCCGAGAATCCCTGGGTGGAGGAATATGCCCTCTATATGGCCGTCAAACGCAGCCGGGGCATGGTCTCCTGGGAGCAGTGGCCGGAGGAGATCCGTCTGCGCCGACCGGGCGCGGTGGCGACCTATGCCACGGTCCTGGCGGAGGATATGAATTTCTTCATCTTCCTGCAATTCCTCTTTTTCCGCCAATGGGACGCCCTGCGCAGCTACGTCCACGGCAAGGGCATCGAGATCATCGGCGACCTGCCCATCTACGTGCCCTACGACTCCTGCGACGTGTGGGCCGACCCGTCATTGTTCCAGTTGGATGAACAGGGTATGCCCACCGGTGTGGCGGGCTGTCCGCCGGATTATTTCGCCAAGGACGGGCAGCTCTGGGGCAACCCCCTCTATGACTGGCAGAAAATGTCCGCCGACGGCTATCAGTGGTGGAAAAAGCGGATCCGTGCGGCCTCGCGCCTCTTTGACGTCATCCGCATCGACCATTTCCGCGGCCTGGAGAGCTATTGGAGCGTCCCCTACGGCGAGGAAACGGCACGAAACGGCAAATGGGTCAAGGGGCCGGACCACGATTTCATCCGCGCCCTCAAGGAGAGCTTCCCGGACCTGCGCCTCATTGCCGAGGACCTGGGCTTCCTGACGCCGGAGGTCATCCGGCTGCAGAAGGATTCCGGCTTCCCGGGCATGAAGGTGCTGGAATTTGCCTTTGATCCCCGGGAGCCCAGCAACTATCTGCCCCACCGCTATGAGCGCAACTGCATCTGCTACAGCGGCACCCATGACAATGAGACCCTGGTCCAGTGGCAGGAGGGGCAGAACATCGAGACCCTGGCCTACACCATGGAATACCTGGGCGTCAGCGACGAAAAGGACCTGACCTGGGGGATCCTGCGGGCCGGTATGGCCAGCGTGGCCGATACCTTCATCGCCCAGATGCAGGATTATCTGGGCCTGGGTGCCCAGTCCAGAATGAACGAGCCGGGCACCGTCAGCCAGAAGAACTGGAGCTGGCGTCTGAAAAAGACCGACCTGACCCCGGAGCTGGCGCAGAAGATCCGGCGTCTGACCTCAATGTACGAGAGGTAACCGATTCTTTGATCATAGCCCTCCACGTTCAGTGAACAGTGAATCTCTTCTTGTTTCTCTCCCTCCGTCTTCGCCTTACGGCGAAGCCACCTCCCTCATCAGAGGGAGGCTTTCCGCTGCGGCGGGACGCGGCATAGCGAAAGTTTTCTGGTACCACCACCGGCTGGTGGTTTTCTTTCACCAATTAAATGCGGCACGCCGACCCCGGCGCGCCGTTTTTTAGGCTCTATGTCAATAGTTGGGGTAGAGGCAAAAAACAAATAATCGTATGTCGTGT
>CAMFZO010000135.1 GCA_946006895.1 uncultured Clostridia bacterium
GGGTATAATACGCCTATAAAATCGACAAGGTGGGAACGGAAATGACAAGGCGCGCTTCTCAAAATACAGCTCTTTCCGCTTTTCACACTATCTCTGCGTCCTTTTTCGGCTTTCTGGGTACAGTACGCTATTTTGCGTACTGTGCCTTTTATTACTTTTCTTTCCCGCACGTAACTGCCCGCAAAGGACGCACTGAATGACATCGGCCCCGGCATTTGATTTGTCATGAAAAGCGGCTTCCTTTACGGGAGACCGCTTTTTTCTTATCTGATCGATAATTTGAGGTGTGAAGCTATGAATGAATTGGAAACGTCCCGCAAGGAGATCACCCGGATCGACGCGGAGATGGCAAAGCTCTTTGAAGAACGGATGCAGGTCTGCCAGGCCATTGCGGCCTACAAAAAGGAGCACGGTCTCTCTATCCGCGACTGCTCCAGGGAGTCGGATCTCATCAACAAAAACCGCAGTCTGATCCAAAGCTCCGACGTGGAATCCTACTATGTCCAATTTCTGCAAAAAACCATCGACCTGTCCTGTGATTACCAATCCCGGCTGATCCATGGGATGCGCGTGACCTACTGCGGCGTGGAGGGTGCCTTTGCCTATATCGCCGCCAAGCGTATGTTCCCGGAGGCGGAGCTGGTGGCCTTTTCCGACTTTACGGAGGCCTATCAGGCCGTGGAGCGGGGTGAATACGACTGTGCCGTGCTCCCGCTGGAAAACAGCAGCGCCGGTGAGGTGGGCACGGTCATGGACCTGCTCTTCTCCGGCAGTCTGTACGTCAATCAGGTTATCGACCTGCCGGTTCTGCACAATCTGATGGCCGTGGAGAGCGCTGAGCCGGAGGGCATCTGCACCGTGGTCAGCCATCCCCAGGCGTTGCAGCAGTGCGCCGACTATATCCGCCGCCGCGGTTGGGAAACCAGAGCTTATTCCAATACGGCTCTGGCGGCGAAATTCGTAAAGGAGTCGGGCGACCCCACCCTGGCCGCCATTGCCTCCGACGAGACCGCATCGATCTTCGGCCTGAAGCTGCTGGACACCGGCATTAACGACAGCAAGATCAACTCCACCCGTTTTGCGGCATTTTCCCGCTCGCAGAACCGGCCAGTCACCGTCAAAAAGCGCGAGGATGAGAACTTTATTCTTGCCTTTACGGTGCAAAATGAGGCAGGCGCCCTGGCCCAAACGCTGAACATCATCGGCGCCCACGGCTTCAATATGCGCAATCTCCGCAGCCGTCCCATGAAGGATCTGCAGTGGAGCTACTTCTTCTATATCGAGGCCGAGGGAAACATCAACAACGAAAACGGGCGGGATATGCTGCGGGAGCTTTCCGCCGTGTGCGCCAAGCTGCGGCTGGTGGGCACCTACTACGCAAACAACGCTGTTTAAGGAGGGATTCCCATGCTGATCCCTGTCAACCCGGAAAACGGGCGCTATGACATCGTGCTGGAGCAGGGCGCGCTGAAAAAGGCCGGTCAGCTTCTGGATCTGGACCGCCGCGTCCTCATCGTCACCGACGAGGGTACGCCCCGGCGCTATGCCGACACGCTGGCCGCTCAATGCAGGGAACCTATTCTCATTACCATTCCCGGCGGCGAGGCAAGCAAGAGCATCGCCCAATTTGAGCGGCTTCTCTCCGCCATGCTCCGGGCAGGCTTCACCCGCAGGGACTGCGTGGCGGCGGTCGGCGGCGGCGTGGTGGGCGACCTGAGCGCCTTTGCCGCCTCCTGTTATATGCGGGGCATTGATTTTTACAACATCCCCACCACGCTCCTTTCCCAGGCGGATTCGTCGGTGGGCGGCAAGACTGCCGTCAACCTGGACGGCGTGAAAAACATCGTCGGCACCTTCTGTCAGCCCCGCCGCGTCCTCATCGACCCGGAAACGCTGCAAAGCCTGGACCCGCGGCAGCTTCATGCCGGACTGGCCGAGGCGGTCAAGATGGCGGCCACCTTTGACGCGGAGCTGTTTGCGCTGATCGAGACCAGCGAAAGCCTCCATGACGATCTGCCGGAGATCATCCGCCGCTCCCTGTGCATTAAGCGGGACGTTGTGGAGCAGGATCCGAAGGAGCACGGTCTGCGAAAAGTGCTGAATTTCGGCCATACCGTGGGCCACGCCATCGAGAGCTACCACAAGGGTGCCATGCTCCACGGCGAATGTGTCAGCCTGGGTATGCTGCCCATGTGCAGTGCGCCGGTTCGGAAGCGCCTGAAAAAGGTGCTGGAAAAATATCACCTTCCCACGACCATCACCCAGACGCGGCAGCAGCTTCTTCCCTATCTTCTCCACGACAAAAAAATGGGAACCGGCCGCATCAGCGTGGTCTTTGTGGAGAAGATCGGTACCTTTACGCTCCGGGAGCTTTCCCCGGAGGAGATCCTTGATTTGTTGGAGTAACGCCATGAAAAACACCTTTGGTCAGAGCATCACCGTCACCCTGTTCGGCGAGAGCCACGGTCCGGCTGTAGGTGCCGTCATCGACGGCCTTTCCCCCGGCATCCCCGTCAGCGAGGAGGCCATTGCCCGGCAGCTTACCAGACGCCGCCCCTCCTCCGCGCTGGATACGCCGCGGCAGGAGAACGACCGTTTCCAGATCCTCAGCGGCGTCTTTGGCGGCAGGACCACCGGCACCCCCGTGTGCATCGTCATTCCCAACGAAAACACCCGCAGCCGGGACTATCAATATGGCCTGGCCCGTCCCTCCCACGCCGACTACACCGCCTTTTGTAAGTACCACGGCTTTGAGGACTATCGCGGAGGCGGACATTTTTCCGGCCGCGTGACAGCCGCTCTGGTCGCCGTCGGCGGTCTGCTTCTGCCGGCACTGGAACGCCTCGGAATTCGGATCGGGACCCATATTCTCCAATGCGGCGGCGTGGAGGACCGTTCCTTCGATGATTTTGAAAAGGACCTTCAGATCCTGCAGGAGGGCAGCTTCCCGGTCCTGGACCCCCTCAGCGGCGACAAGATGGCCGAGCGGATCCTGCTGGCCCGCCAGAACTTAGACAGCGTGGGCGGCGTCACACAGACCGCCGTCTGCGGCCTGATGCCCGGTCTGGGCGAGCCATGGTTTGACAGCGTGGAGGGACTTCTGTCCCACGCCATGTTCAGCCTCGGCGGCATCAAAGGCATCGAATTCGGCGCGGGCTTCGGCGTTTCGTCCCTCACCGGCAGTCAATGCAACGACGCCTTCCGGATGCAGGGCGATAAAGTCATAACTCAGACCAACCGCAACGGCGGCATCAATGGCGGCATCACCAACGGTATGCCCATCGTCTTCCAGTGCGCCGTCAAGCCCACGCCCTCCATTGCCCGGGAGCAGAAGACCGTGGATTTCCGCACGGGAGAAGACGCTCCCATCACCATCCACGGACGCCATGACCCGGCCATCATCCGCCGCATCTGCCCGGTCATTGACAGCGTGACGGCCATCGTAGTCAGCGATCTGCTGGCCCAGCGCTACGGCACCGACGTCTTTTGTCCGGCCGCCGGAAAGGAAGATACCCAATGAAATTTCTTGTTTTGAATGGTCCGAATATCAACATTCTCGGCATTCGCGAGCCGGAGATCTACGGCAGGCAGACCTATGACGATCTGGTGAACTTCGTGCGCTGCCACGCGGAGGAATTGGGCGTTGAGGTAGAATTCTACCAGTCCAACCACGAGGGCGACCTGGTGGACGCCATCCAAAAGGCATATTTCGCCCACATCGACGGCATCGTCTTTAACCCCGCCGCCTACACTCACACCAGCGTTGCCATCGCCGATGCCGTCAAGGGTGTCGGCATCCCCACGGTAGAGGTGCATATCTCCGAGGTCAGCCGTCGGGAGGCTTTCCGGCAGATCAGCTATATCCGCGACGTGGCGCTGCAGACCGTCACCGGTCAGGGCCTGCAGGGATATAATCAGGCTCTGGATATTCTGGTGCGCCATCTGGGAGCAGGCCATGAAAGTTGAGATCAGACCCGGTTCGGCCCGCGGCACCGTCGCGGCACCGCCGTCGAAAAGCTATGCCCACCGTCTGATGCTCTGCGCCGCTCTGGCCCAGGGTACCAGTACTGTGCGGGGCGTTTCACGTAGCGAGGACATGGGTGCCACCCTCGACTGCATCTCGTCCCTTGGCGCCCGGTATCGGTTGGACGGCGACATTCTCACCGTCCGTGGCGCTTCCGGCCCCCTGCCGCAGGGCGCTCAATTCCCCTGCCGGGAGAGCGGAAGCACCCTCCGCTTCTTTCTCCCTCTGGCTCTGGTCAAGGGCTCCGGGGCCGTCTTTACCGGCACCCGCCGCCTGATGGAGCGGGGCATCAGCGTCTATGAAACCCTCTTTGCGGAGAAAAATATCGGTTTGCAAAAAAGCTGCGAGAGCCTGACCATCAGCGGGAGCCTCACGCCGGGCAGGTACACGCTGCGCGGCGATGTCAGCAGTCAGTTCGTCACCGGACTGCTCCTTGCCCTTCCCCTGCTGGACGGCGCAAGCGTCCTGCAGGTCCTCCCGCCGGTAGAGAGCCGCCCTTATATCGACATCACTCTGGACGCCATGAGGGCCTTCGGCATCACGGTAACCGAAGCCCCGAAAAACACCTTTCATATTTTGGGCGGTCAGACCTACCGGCCTATGGACATCACCGTGGAGGGGGACCTGTCTCTTATACACATCTGAC
>CAMFZO010000136.1 GCA_946006895.1 uncultured Clostridia bacterium
CACCTAAGCCTTCGTCGGCAGCGTCAGATGTGTATAAGAGACAGGTATATAATTGCTTAAATTTGAGTTTTCATTATAGGAGGTGCAAAAGATGTCCGAACTGAAAATGGTTTCTCCCCTGCTGGATCATATGCAGGTGGAAAAGGAATCCGGCGGACACAACGGCCGCACCTGTTATACGCTTCGTCAGACTACCACCGGTGAGCGATTCATTCTGAAGCGTATCTCCGTCCCCGCGTCGGACAGCCAGGTGCGCGCGCTGATCCTTTCCGGCGCCTACGCCGATGAAGCTGCCGTCCACACCTATTACGGCCGTGTGGCGGAAAACATCCGGGCGGAATTGGAGCAGGGTAAGAAACTGGCTGCCTCCGGCTGCTATGCCGGCGCGCTGGGGTATCAGGTGGAACCGAAGGAATCAGGTGTGGGCTATGACGTCTACATACTCTATCCCCTCTATATCTCTCTGAGCGACTACCTTTCCATGAGTGCTATCACCAACCTCCGGGCCATCAACCTTGCCCTGGATCTGTGTGATGCCATTGCCGCCTGCCGTGAGGCCGGTTATCTCTTCGGGAACATCAAGCCCGAAAACATCTACCTGATGCCCACAGGCCGTTTCCTGCTGGGTGATCTGGGTCTTGTGCCCCTGGAGGACATGAAATACGCCTGTCTTCCCGAGGATTACATCGGTGTCTACTCCGCGCCGGAGCTGTCCGACATCACCGCCTCGCCCAACGCCACCATCGACCTTTACTCTCTGGGTATGGTGCTCTACCGCATCTACAACGGCAACCACGGTCCCTTTGAGGACGAGAATACCGGGGAGGCCATGGCGGATAAGCTGCGCATGACCGGCAAGCCCCTGCCCACGCCTATCTACGCCGACTACGAGCTGGCGGGCATCATTCTGAAGGCCTGCGCCTTCAAGCAGGAGGACCGCTATCAGACGCCCCAGGAGTTTAAGCAGGCCATCGCCCTGTATATGCAGCGCAACGAGATCTCCGACACTCTGATCGTGCCGCCCATTGTCGCTTCCGCCGAGCCTCTGGCCCCGGAAGCAGCGGAGGAAGCCCCCGAGGATACGCCCATGCGCATGACCGACGCCGACGCTCTGGACGAGGATTTCCGCCAGAGCTTCTCCCCGGACCTTTCCGGCGCGGGAACGGAAGCGGATGTGGATGAAACGGTTAAGGTCACGCCGCCCGTCATTGCGGTGCCGCTTGTGAATGTCCAGGCTGCAGATGCCGCACAGAAAGACTCTGAACCTGCGGCTGAGGAATCTGAAAAGGCTACGGAACCGTTCACCACTGAGATCAACCTTGACGATTACAAGGAGGACCCGGACCAGATCGACCTGGATGAGCTTTTGTCCTCGGTAAACGAGGTAGTGGGCAAGGAGCCCCACCCCGCCGGTGAGAAAGCAAAGCCGACGGAGCTGACCATGCGCGTCGAGGAGGCAAAAGCCGCACCGTCGCAAGAATATGTGGACGCGGCCCAGGAGGTCCCGGAAGAGGAAGCACAGGAAGTGCCTTCCTCCCACAAGGCCGGTAAGATCTTTCTTATCATCGCCCTGGTGCTGGCCATTGCCGCCGTGGTCTATTTCCTGGTCACCTGGTATTTTGTGGAGGCTTCCGCCGTCAATGTTCTCTCCTGCAACACGGAGGAAATGGTCATTGAGCTGGTCTCCGACGATAAAGCCGACAGTTTTGCCGTCACCTGCACCGACGCCTACGGCAAGGCCTACCCTGTCCGCGTCGAAGGCAACCGCTATACGTTCTCCGAGCTGAGTGAGAACACCACCTACACCATCACCGTTGAGGCCGCAGGCTTCCACAGCCTGACCTCAGACAGCATCTCCATGCTGACCCGCACCACGCCGGAATCCACCGTGATCACCGAATTCACCGCCGCCCGGGGCGACGATGACGGCGAAGTGCTTCTGTCCTTCCTCCATGAGGGGCCAACCCCCAGCCACTGGAAACTGCAATACTGCGAGGAGGGCAGCGGCGTCACCAAGGATTTTGACTTTGACGGCAACGGCTTCCTGGTCACGGGCCTGGAGCAGAACAAGACCTACGTCTTTACCCTGAGTGCCGCCGGGGACATCTACCTGTCCGGCAGCACACAGGTCACCTACGAGGTCCTGCCCATCGTGGAGGCCAACGACCTGCGGGTCGCCGAGGTCAACGGCGCCGACCTGACGCTGACCTGGGAGCCGGGTGAGAATCTGCCTGACGAATGGCGCGTCACCTGCACCGCAGAGGGCTACGAGCAGGAATACACCTCGAAAGAGGCCAGCGTCACTCTGAAGGACCTGCCGGATTTCTCCCGTGACTATACCATTTCCGTCAGCGCACGGGGCATGGATAAGCCGGAAACCCTGCTGTTCCCTGCCAACCCCATCATTCTCAACAATCTGACCGCCACAGCCAACTCCGACGGCTCCATCACCCTGCAATGGGAAACTCCCGCCGGTACGCCTGTCGACGGCTGGTATGTCTCCTATAACACCGTCGGCAGCCTCCACACGCCGTATATGCCCGACGCGGAAAACAGCGCCGTCACCGGCAATACCGTGATCCTGAGGAATCTGATTCCCGATACGGAATATGAATTCTCCATCACCACCACGGCAGCCGATGCCGCCTCCCGTGTCTTCGGTGAGACGACGGCCACGGTCCGCACGGCACAGGCCAGGGTGTTTGACGGCTTCGGCATCACGCCGGAAGCGCCTCTGACCGTGGAGAGCGGCTATATCTCCCTCTGGGTCGCGCCAGAGGGCAGCAACTGGACCTACACCGATCTGACCAACCACACCGATAAGTTCACGACGACGGACCAGATTGCCGTCTGTCTTGAAGTCCGCGCTGTCGATTCCTCTGCCGATGAGATCACCCTGACCTACGCCGTCCGTGACGAAAACGGCACCGTGGTCAATGATATTTCCCGGACTATGGCCTGGAACGATATGTGGTACAGCCGCCGCCATGCCAGCGCCATTCCGCTGCCCGCCGCCGCCAGCCAGACTTCCGTTCCCGGCACGTACACGCTGGAGATCTACGTCAACAGCCAGCTTCTTGCAAGCGCTGTCTTTACGGTGACGGAGTGATCCGCGCCCGTTGTCCGGCATCTTAACTTCGTATCTATTCATCGGTCTCGGCCTGATAGATATATAATTTTGGGGCCTGCAAGCTCCCGGTAAGGAGGTAAACAATGCAAATCAGCAATCTGTTTGTGGTTGCCATGGGTATCTGTACGGTATTCGTCGTCCTGATCCTTATCATCGCCCTGTGTTCCCTGCTCAGCCTGATCTTCCGGCGCAGCGGAACGGAGGAGAAATCAGCGGCGCAAGACGTACCTGCTGCCAATCAGACGATCACAAACCGCGCAGAGCTCACCGCCGCCATTGCAGCTGCCGTGGCGGAATACAGCGGCACCGACGCTTCTGCGCTCCGCATCCTGTCCATCAAAAAAATCTGACTATCATAACGGAAAGGTGAAAAAAATGAAAAAATATCGTGTGAATGTGAACGGCTCCCTCTACGAGGTCGAAATTGAAGAAATGGACGCACCGGCCGCCGGTGCCGCAGCTCCTGCAGCTCCGCAGGCGCCCGCTGCCCCCAAGGCTGCTGCTCCCGCAGGCGGTCAGCAGATCAAGGCCCCCATGCCCGGCACCATTCTGGACGTCCGTGTGCAGGCCGGTCAGGCTGTCAAGAAGGGCCAGGTTCTGGTCATTCTCGAAGCCATGAAGATGGAAAATGAGATCCAGGCGCCGTGCGACGGCACCGTCTCCTCCGTCAGCGTCAGGAAAGGCGACTCCGTAGAGACCCAGGCTCTCATTTGCACCATCGCCTGATCTCGCTGCATAAGGGAGAAACGATATGTTTAAAAACAATAAAATTGTGCGGCGCACAGTGCTGGCGTTCCTGGCCCTGACCCTGCTTGTGTGCATGTGTATCACCGTTGTCTCCGCCGACACCGGAGAAGACGCGGTTGAGGTCACAGCCGTTGAGACTTCCGATACGACTACATCCAAGTCCAACAGTGAAGCCCTCGGTGACTTTGTCAATGAAACGGGCCTGATGCGAATCATCAAGAATATCAAGTCTGAATGGACTACCCTCGTGATGATCCTCATCTCCTTTGTTTTGCTTTATCTGGCCATCGGCAAGGGCTTCGAGCCGCTGCTGCTCCTGCCCATCGCCTTTGGTATCCTGCTGACCAACCTTCCCGGCGCGGGTATGTACCACACCGAGATCTTTATCAACGAGACCGGCCACATCGACTGGTCCGCTTTCAGCAGCAGCGATACCTTCGGCCTGATCGACGTGCTGTATCTCGGCGTCAAGCTGGGCATCTATCCCTGCCTGATCTTCATCGGCGTTGGCGCCTCCACCGACTTTGGTCCGCTGATCGCCAACCCCAAGAGTCTCCTTCTCGGCGCTGCCGCCCAGTTGGGTATCTTTGTCGCCTACCTTCTGGCCCTTGCTGTCTCCATGATTGGCATTGACGGTCTGAGCTTCACCCAGGCCATGGCTGCCGCTATCGGCATCATCGGCGGCGCAGACGGC
>CAMFZO010000137.1 GCA_946006895.1 uncultured Clostridia bacterium
CTCCAGACCCATTGCTTAAAAGGCAATTGCTCTGCCTGCTGAGCTAGCGGGTCATGCTGTATTCTTCTGTATTCCGGGCAAAAAGAAAAAATCGGAGCAAAGCACGCCTTGCTCCGACATGGCTGGGATGGCAGGATTCGAACCTACGAGTGCCAGAGTCAAAGTCTGGTGCCTTACCACTTGGCGACATCCCAATATGGTCCGTGCCAAGAGAGGGAATGGGGTGAGTGAAGGGACTCGAACCCTCGGTCTTCAGAGCCACAATCTGACGCGTTAACCAACTACGCTACACCCACCGTATTCTTTCCCGATCCAACGGCCGATCCTGTGGCGAATCGTCCGTTTTGCTGCTGCTGAGCTTGCTATTACGGCATAACAGCAGCGTTGCCGACACATCACTCGGCTGGTACGCCAGAAGGGACTCGAACCCCCCACCTACTGCTTAGAAGGCAGTTGCTCTATCCGGATGAGCTACTGGCGCGTATGGAGCGAGTGATGGGAATCGAACCCACGCCCACAGCTTGGAAGGCTGTTGTACTAGCCGTTATACTACACCCGCATTTGCGTTCTGCATCAGCCATAAAATAGTAACACAAAGCCTCTGGAATGTCAAGGATTTTTTCGGAGTTTTCCACAAAAGAAGCTGTAGGGCGGCGACAGGGCGGGCTGCGGTTGACAAACGCCGACGGATACAATATAATAAAGGCGCTGAAAAACAGATTTCCGGGGTGCGGCCCCGGTTTCCGCAAAAATTACCGCGATAGGAGCGATCATTATGTCCGACGCACCCCAAACTGCTGCAAAAAAACGTATGCTCTCCGGCATCAAGCCCTCCGGCGACCTGACCCTGGGTTCCTACCTGGGCGCCATCCGCAACTGGAAGGACCGGGCCGATGAGTTCGACTGCTATTATTTCATGGCAGACCTCCATTCCATCACCGTCCGCCAGAACCCCGCTGACCTGCGCCGCCGCTCCCTGGAGCAGCTTGCCCAGTATATCGCCTGCGGCCTGGACCCGGAGAAGAACGTCCTGTTCTTCCAGAGCCACGTCCATCAGCACGCGGAGCTGGGCTGGGTTTTGAACTGCTACACCATGTTCGGCGAGCTGAGCCGCATGACCCAGTTTAAGGACAAGAGCGCTAAAAACGCCGACAACATCAACGGCGGCCTGTTCACCTATCCGGCCCTGATGGCGGCGGACATTCTGCTGTATCAGGCTGATTACGTCCCCGTCGGCGAAGACCAGAAGCAGCACGTGGAGCTGACCCGCGACGTTGCCAAGCGCTTCAACGGCATTTACGGCGACGTGTTCAAGATGCCCGAGCCTTACATTCCCAAGGTCGGTGCGCGGATCATGAGCCTTGCCAACCCGGAGGCCAAGATGTCCAAATCGGAGAACGAGGATCCCGGCCGCGTCTGCCTGATGGATAAGCCGGAGGACATCATGCGCCTGTTCAAACGGGCCATTACCGACTGCGAAGCCGAGGTGCGCTATGA
Organism: uncultured Clostridia bacterium; assembly: GCA_946006895.1. Lineage (GTDB taxonomy): Bacteria > Bacillota > Clostridia > Oscillospirales > Oscillospiraceae > JAZOXB01. The sequence goes on from CAMFZO010000137.1 coordinate 1,498, forward strand.
CCCGGAGAAGAAAAAGGGCATTTCCAATCTGATGACCATTTACTCCGCCTCCACCGGCCGCAGCTTTGCCGAGATCGAGCAGGAATTTGCCGGCCGCGGCTACGGCGATTTCAAGAAGGCCGTCGGCGAATCCGTGGTGGAGCTGCTGCGCCCCATCCGTGAGGAGGCGACGCGTCTGCTGGCCGATAAGACCTATTTGCAGAAGGTCTGCCAGGAGGGCGCGGAGAAAGCCTCTTACGTTGCGGAAAAGACCCTCCGCAAGGTCTATAAAAAGGTCGGTTTTGTAGCACGTTAACGTGCGGGAGAGAAAAAATGATTTTAGACCCGAATTTTTTGCTGAAGGTCGGTCTGGCGCTGGCCTGCGCCGCCGTGGTTTCCTGCGCGCTGACGCCCCTGGTCAAGGTGCTGGCGAAAAAGGTCGGCGCCATGGACATTCCCAAGGATGAGCGCCGGATGCACCACGTCCCCATCCCCCGGATGGGCGGCCTGGCCATCTTCCTGGGCTTCATGGTCAGCGTCCTGATCTTCCAGAAGCTGAGCGTGAGTGCCGAGCTGCAGGGCATCCTCCTGGGCGCGGTCATTATCGTGATCCTGGGCGTGATGGACGACATTCTGACCCTGCCCGCCCTGCCGAAATTCTGCGTTCAGATCGCAGCGGCGATTATTGTGGTCCTTTACGGCTGCCGCATCGAGCATTTCATGGGCTTTGCCCTGCCGCAGTGGCTGTCCTACCCCGTGACGGTCATCTGGATCGTCGCCATCACCAACGCCATCAACTTTATCGACGGCCTGGACGGTCTGGCAGCGGGCGTTTCGGCCATCTCCGCCGGAACCATGCTCATCGTTGCCCTGCTGCTGGTCCCGGACCCGACGGCAATGATCTGCGCCGTGCTGCTGGCAGCGCTGGTGGGCGCCTGTGTGGGCTTCATTCCCTATAATTTCAACCCCGCTACCATTTTTATGGGCGATACCGGCTCCACTTTTTTGGGCTTTATGCTGGCCTGTATCTCCGTTTTCGGCCTGTTCAAAACCTACGCGGTCATCTCCTTTGCCGTGCCGTTCCTGGTGCTGGGCCTGCCGATTTTTGACATCTGCTTTGCAGTGATCCGCCGTGTTGCCAAGGGCCAAAGCCCCATGCACGCCGACCGCGGCCACGTCCACCACCGTCTCATCGACATGGGCTTTTCCCAGAAGCAGGCTGTGGCCATCTCCTATCTGCTTTCGGCGATCCTGGGCCTGTCTGCCGTGGTTCTGACTGACCGCGGAGAGGTTCAGGCGATGATCTTTCTGCTGGCCGTCGTGATTGTCGGCGCCATCGGCGTCGGATTGATCTTCGGCAAGCACCATCCGAAAAAGCCGGAAGTCGGGCAGGAGAACACGCCCGAACCGCTTCGGCCCGCCGAAGCGTCTGGAGAGAGCGGGGCAGGAGCCACTGAGGCTGCCGAAAGCACCGAAGCCCCGGAAGCTCCCAAAGCTGCCGATGCCCCTGACCGGGAGGGACCGAAAGATGAAGCGTAGGATCATGTCGGTATTCGGCACCCGTCCGGAGGCCATCAAAATGGCACCCCTGGTCCGGGAGCTGGCAGACCGTGAGGGCCTGGAGAGCCTGTGCTGCCTGACGGGCCAGCACCGGCAGATGCTGGATTCCGTCATGGAGGTATTCCATCTCCGTGCGGACTACGACCTGAATATCATGCAGAAGCAGCAGACCCTGTCCTCCATCACCACCCGGACACTGATGGGCATGGAGGCGGTCCTGGAGGAGGCAAAGCCCGACCTGATTCTGGTCCACGGCGATACATCCACCACCTTTGCCGGCGCCTTGGCGGCCTTCTACCACAAGATCCCCGTAGGTCATGTGGAAGCGGGCCTGCGCACCTATGACAAGTATTCTCCCTACCCTGAGGAGATGAACCGCACCCTGGTCAGCGATATGGCCGCCCTGCATTTTGCGCCTACGGCGGCCAACGCGGAGAATCTGCGGAAGGAGGCGGTGGGCGGCGAGATCTTCATCACGGGCAACACCGTGATCGACGCCATGAAGACCACCGTCCGCAAGGATTTCCGTTTCTCCACAGAGCTGCTCAACCGTCTGGATTTTGAAGGCAGACGCGTTATTGCTTTGACCTGTCATCGCCGGGAAAACTACGGTAAGCCCATGGAGGATATTTTCCGCGCCGTGCGGCATATCGTTGAGAGCCATCCCGATGTGGAGGTGGTCTATCCCGTCCACCTCAGTCCTGCCGTGCGGGATTGCGCGCAGAGGGAACTGGGTGGCGTGGCGAGAATCCATCTGATCGAGCCGGTGGATGTGGATGAGATGCACAACCTCATCGCCCGCTGCCACCTGGTCATGACCGATTCCGGCGGTTTGCAGGAGGAAGCGCCTGCCATGGGCAAGCCTGTTCTGGTTCTGCGGCGTGAAACGGAGCGTCCGGAGGCTGTGGCGGCAGGCACCGTCAAACTGGCGGGGGTGGAATATGAGCAGATCGTCCGCCTGGCAGGTGAGCTTTTAGAGCAGCCGCCGGTCTATGCGCGCATGGCCCGTGCCGTCAATCCCTACGGCGACGGCAACGCCTGCCAGCGTATCGCCGACGCCATCGAATGGTACTTTGGCCTGCGGAAGGACCGCCCGGCCCCCTTTGCACCGTGATTTGCGCTGCAATCATACAGAAAAACCCCGTTGAAAATACAAGAAAAAGCCTGCAATCCGCAGGCTTAACAGGGATAAGGAGCCGGTTGATTATTAACTGTTTGATGACGGCTTCCGGGGTGCAACAAAAAATGAATGACCGAATGGAAGACTGCTATGATTGGCAGCGGCCTTTCATTCGGTCTTTTGCCGTCTGTTGATACTGATTCCTGATGAAGATTAGTTAAGAATCAGTATTGTCCACCTGAACCATTCGGTATCCGACACCAATATGGGTCTGATACTGATTCTTGATTAAAAAGTTTAATCAAGAATCCCGTGTGCTGCGCACACTCACATCGTGCTGGCGCACGCTGTGCCGTCTCATGCAGAATCTGACGC
>CAMFZO010000138.1 GCA_946006895.1 uncultured Clostridia bacterium
CCGGAACCGCCCGCAGGTCCCGCTGGGACAGTTGGAAGGTCGTGGACAGCATGTCGAACAGCGGGAAGATGATCAGATAGGTCAGCAGGACGATGGCGATCAGTACAATGATATTGTACGGATTCGTGACGACCGCTTGGATCTGGTTCTTCAGGCGCCGGGATTTTATCTGCCTTTCGTTTTTTGACTCCATAGACACAGTTCCTCCTTGATGGCTGTTTTTCTATATGCGAAGACATTCAATGACTTTGCGGTTCTCGGCCCAGATCTTTTCAATCTCATCCTGGCGCTGAATGGTCGCGTTGATGCAGATGCAGTCGATGATGGTGTTCTGCACGATGCGGGAGGACATCAATATCGTGGTGGGACAGTAGTGGACGATCTGCACATCGCAGAACTTTTCAATGGGCGTATGCTCAAAGCCCGTCATACAGGCAGTCATGGCGCCGTGTTCCTTCGCTAACTCAAATGCGTGGACCAGAGGGAGGTTCCGACCGCTTTTCGTAATGGCGATGAATAACGTGTGCTCATTGGCGGCCCGGGCGATCAGCTGCATCAGCTCGCTGTCTGTGGAGGCCTCCGCCGTGATGCCGATGCGAAGCAGATGGGCAGCGAAGCTCTCTGCCACGCTGGCGGAGGCTCCGACGCCGCAGATCACGACGCGCTCTGCCTTGCTTAACATGTCTGCTGTTTTTTTAATAGCACTGAAATCCAGCTGCTCCGCCGCGATCTGCAGCGTTTCGATGCTGAGAGAGAAAATGTCCCGGGAAGTGGCCTCTGGAGAGCCGTCCTTCAGGTTCTCAAAAATGATCTTGGAGCTCTGGCGGCCGTATTTGGCCAGCATGATCTTCAGCTCGCTGAAGCCCGAATATCCAATGGACTTGCAGAACCGGACAATGCTGGATTCCGCAATATTCAGGTCCCGGCCCAGCTGATGGATATTTGTTTTCAGGACTTCCTCCGGATCGTTCAGGATATAGTCCGCAATGACGCGAAAAACCTTGGAATAGCTGGGATAATTGGTGCGGATAATTTGATACGGATTTTTTTCCATAAATGTGCCTCCCATCCTGCTGCCTTTGGTATTGTTGTACATTGCGAGCGAACAAAAATCAACTATCAACTGAAAGTTTGGAATAATGTGCAAAACAGAACTTTGTTCTTTGTTCTGTTTGTCAATAGAATTTAATTCCTACATACGCTATAAATAAAGCATAGGGTGTGTACACCCGCCGGATGTACAAAAATTAAAAGGAGGGTCTCTTGCATGTCTATGAAAAAGCGTTTTGTTTGCGGCCTGATGGCAGCCATGCTTCTGCTGACGACCGCATGCGGCGGTTCAAAGGAAACTTCGGAACCAGCCCCCGCCGAGCCCCAGGACACACCCCAGGCGGAAGGCACTGAGGCGGAGCTGACGGAATGGGAAAAGTCCTCGGGCATCTATAACACCGACGAGACGGATGAGGAGCTGTACGAGCTGGCCAAGCAGGAAGGCAGCGTTACCCTGTACTCCATCTCCTCCCGCTGCGGCAAGGTCGCTGATGCGTTCAATGCCAAGTATCCCGGCGTTGTCTGCACGGCTTTCGACATCAGCGGCAGCGAGCTTCTGGAAAAGGTGACCCGCGAATATGAGGCCGGTCAGTATGTGGCAGATGTGGTCCACTATAAGGACCAGGACGGCTCGGTCTTTGCCGAATATGTGGAGCCGAAGATCTTCTACAACTACCGCCCGGAGGACATCCTGTCTCACGTTGATGACGCCTACAAGCAGACCAGCACGCCCCTTTACATTGAGATGACGCAGCTGTTCTATAATGGCGAGGCATACCCAAACGAGCCCCCTGTCACCAACATCTGGGAAGTCACCCAGCCCCAGTGGAAGGGCCGTGTCATGATGCAGAACATCCTGAACGACCTTGCCTGGGCCTCCTGGGCCACCGGCTTCTGCGTGGGCGATACGCCTGCCATGCTGGAGGCAGCCTACAAGGATCTGACCGGGGAGGACCTGGTGCTCTCCGAGGGCTGCGAAAATGCCGGTTACGAGTTCCTGAAGCGCTTGTATGACAATGAGCCGATTTTTACCTCTTCTTCCGATGATGTTGTCGAAGGCGTTGGTACCCGCGGCCAGTCCACGCCGCCCATCGGCTTCGCGTCCTCCACAAAGCTCCGCAAAAACAAGGATAACGACTGGTGCCTGGTTCCTGTGAATCTGGAGCCCACCGTCGGCATTCCCCAGATCAACAGTTTGTATGTCGTTGACAACTGCCAGCATCCCAACGCCGCGAAACTCCTCATCCGCTTTATGATGGGCGGTATTGACGGCGATACCAGCGGCAACGACCCGTTCAACACCCTCGGCGGCTGGCCTGTCCGGGATGACATTGAGCCTGCGGCCGGTTCTGTGCCCCTGGATGAGTGGAACCTGATCCATGTGAGCACGGAGGACATTTACTACAACATCAATAAGGTGCGCGATTTCTGGACGACGCTGGGATAAGCAGCGCAAATTCCGCATCTGAACAGTCCCGGACAGGCCTGACAAAGGCTTGCCCGGGACTGTTACTGCTTAATGAAAAGCGGCAGCCGCAGGCTGGGCCGCAGCGCATGGCACGGAGAGACCCGGCGCTGTTTTTCCGGCGAGAGCATTGACAAATATCAAAAATCGTGCTAAATCATTGCTCGTTGTTTCACACAGCGTCTCAAATGTCAATAATTAAACTTTATTTTTCTGCACGCATGCAGAAAATCGAAGAACAACGCATATTTTTGACGATAATGTCGTTTAATCTGGTTTAATATACGATGTTTTTACAAATACTACGTTCGAATATGGAAGAGCGAACAAATATACGGATTAATCTACCTGTACACCTCACCCCCTGCGCCGCAATAAGCAAAGAAAAAACCTCTGAAATCAACTGATTTCAGAGGTTTTTGGTCCGAGTGGAGCGATTCGAACGCTCGGCCCCGTGAACCCAAACAATCCGGAAAAACTTTTTATGGTCATTTATAGTGATTTTTAGCCATTTTTGCTCGGTTTCGCTTACTCTTTAGGCCTCTTTGAAACTGCGTTTTCCGGGTGTTCCGGCGCTGTCTGTGGTCATTTATGTGGTCAAAAACGCTTCCCGCCCCAAACCGGTGATTTTTCACCGGCCCAGGACGGGAAGCGTTTTGCGTTTCAGGTTGGTTGGATTGTAACTCTGACCGAGGGGTTATGCAAGTGTTTTCTGCCCGGAGCGCAGCGCAAAGTTTGCGGGGCAATAAACAAAGAAAAATCGGCTTGTTTTCCTCTGCTGTAATCAAAGAATCTCAAAATGATTTTTCCACGGCGTACTTATCATCTGCTCGATACAGCGTACCATAGCTTCTGCATGCGACGGCTGAACCAGGAAGAAATAGTAACGCTGAGAGGTTGTTCTGAATTTCAAGCCGAGACTCTTTGCACCGAAAAATCCGCCGGATTCCACAAGCTGATTATTCTGTTCGATGTAGAACTCATCCGACCGCCGCGCCTTGTGCTGATAATAAATCACACTGGCACCAGCGCGATAATACTCGGACAGTTCAAATGGCAGCACAAATTTGTTGCTCTTGGGCGTGCCGTCAGCAGATGGCACGATCAGTCCATTATCGGGATCGACAAAGATGATGTCGCAGTTCTGCAGTTGTTGCATAGCTCGGTTATGCCATTCCCAGCGGAGCATTTGCCTCTCCGTCTTGTCTGCACCCGTAAAATCAAGTACCCGCGAATAAAAGCTTGCCTGCAGAATATCAGGACGCTCCAATGCACTGACCTGACGCTTGCCTGAGCCTACGATTTGCCCCAATACAGACCACAACTGCTCATCACAAGCACGGAAGGCATCATTTTTCAGATAGCCAATGTGCCGTCCGTCACCGTTATGCGTTTCGTCAGGGGTCAAATACCAGTTAACACCAATGGATAATCCTGTTCGACTGAGCTGGCGAAGCAAACCCAATTTTCCGAAATCGCCAATATCTCCTGTGTAACGGTTTTGCATAACCAGCACCTCCTCACAAGAAGTGGAATATCAATAAGTCATCTTTTTTCCTTACCTTCTCAAAGCGCCTCGAAATGATACCTGGGCTTGCCCAGGCTCTTTTTGCCGTACTCGATGGCTTCCGCGCCGCAGCGGCAGATGCAGGCCATGCAGTGGGTGCAGTCGCCGCCCCAGACAGGCTTGCCGTTTTGAATCGTGATGTTGTTCGTTGGGCAGAGCTTGGCACACTGACCGCAGCCGGTGCAGGCATCGCCTGCTGTAAAAGCATTTGCTTTGACGAAGAACGAATAGAAGATCGGATTCACCGGGCCGCTCATGAAGCGGTCGTAGAGGTTATTGCGAGGCGGTGCGAACTCCCGGCCCGCCCTGATGGCGGAAATCACACGGTCAATGTCCGGCTCTGCCTTGGCAACGATCTGCCGTGCTTTTTCCGAGCGCGGCGCGTCGAACATGGCAATGTAATTTTCAGGCATGATGATCTGCGCCGTGCCCATATAGGTG
>CAMFZO010000139.1 GCA_946006895.1 uncultured Clostridia bacterium
CACCTACGCCATCCACGCCACCGACGAGGCGGTCATCCGCCGGTTTGCCCTGGAGGTCCCCGTTTCGCGGTTTTTGGTCAACACACCTGCCTCTCTCGGCGGCGTGGGTCTGACCACCGGACTGTTCCCTGCCCTGACGCTGGGCTGCGGCGCAGTGGGCGGCAGTTCGTCGTCCAACAACATCGGCCCGCTGGACCTCATCAATCTCCGGCGGGTGGCCTGGGGAACGTCAGAGGAAATCTCCGGCCCGGAGCCGGACAAGGCTTTAGTCGAATCGCTGACGCAGGAGATCCTGCGGCGGCTGAACAATGAAAATTTCAGGAGGTAAAACAATGGATACGAATTCACTGGGAATGGTTGAAACACGGGGCCTGGTCGGCGCCATCGAGGCCGCTGACGCCATGGTCAAATCGGCAAACGTCCAGCTTGTGGGCAAGGAACAGGTGGGCGGCGGCCTGGTAACGGTCATGGTTCGGGGCGACGTAGGAGCGGTCAAGGCCGCAACAGAGGCAGGTGCCGCCGCCGCGGAAAAGGTGGGCGAGCTGATCTCCGTCCACGTCATCGCCCGTCCCCACACGGAGGTGGACGCCATCCTGCCCCGGGGCAGACAGACTGCCGCGCAATAATTTTTCGGAGGGACACCCATGGACGACCAGGTGACACGCATTGTTGACGCCATCACAGGGCGGCTTTTTATCGAATTGGAGGCCTCCGGGCGTCACGTGCATCTGACAAGGGAGGCGGCGCTGACCCTGTTCGGCCATCCGCTGACGCCGAAGCGGCCCCTCTCCCAGCCGGGCCAGTTCGTCTGTCAGGAGCGGGTGCGCCTGGTGACGCCGAAGGGCTCCATTGACCGCGTGGCGGTCCTGGGACCGGAACGGAGGGCCTGCCAGGTAGAGCTGTCGGCCACGGACTGCGTGGTTCTGGGCATTGACGCGCCGGTGCGGCTCAGCGGCGACACAGCAGGCTCTCCCGGCATCGTGCTGGAAAGTGAAAGCGGTCAGATCCGACTTTCCGAAGGGGTCATCATCGCCCAGAGGCACATCCACATGACCCCGGAGGACGCCCGCGTCCGGGGCCTCAGTGACCGGGCAACCGTGCAGCTGCGCACGCTGACCCGGCGGCCTTTGACCTTTGAGGAGGTCATCGTCCGCGTCAGCCCGGAATTTCGCACCTATGCCCATCTGGACTATGACGAGGCCAACGCCTGCGGCTTCCGAAAGGGTGATTTGGGGATGATCGTATGAATGAACGGCTGATTGAGGAGGTCATGGAGCGGGTGCGGCAGACGTCGCAGCGGCCCGCCGCCCTGCTGCTGGGACAGGCTCCCGCACGGGACTACGGCTGGCAGTACGTCAGCGGCGGCAGCTACAGCGCCGTGGTCATCGGCTCCATGACAGCGGGAGAGCTGCTGCGCTTTCCCGACGAAAAAAGCGCCGAGGCCCTGCTGGAGGGCAAGCCCGTCTACGTCTGCCGGGAGGGCCTGACCTACCGCCGCTGTGCCGGAACCGCCAACCGCGTGTTCTGGAGCAGGCTTCTGGCGGCGGAGCGGCAGATGAAGCAACTGGGCGTGGAATTTCTCGGCGCGGGGCAGGAAAAGCTCCTCACCGCCGAGGAGGTCCGCCGCCGTCTGCGGGAGGGTCTGCCCATCGAGGGCCGCCTGACTCCCCTGGCGCGGGACGTGCTGGAGGGCAAGCTATGAGAGTGGGCACCGTGACAGGCCCGGTCTGGGCCACCAAGAAAATTGCCGGACTGACAGGACAGATCCTGCTGCGGGTCCGCGCTGACGGGAAGGACTTTATCGCAGCCGATTTAGTCGGCGCGGGGCAGGGCGAACGGGTCATTCTCACCTTCGGCGGCGCGGCACGTCTGGACCGGCCACAGGTGCCGGTGGACGCTGCCATCATCGGCATCCTGGATGAAACGGAGGCGCGGCCGTGGACAAAGTGATCCTGTGGCTCATGGCGGTCTTTATGGTCCTTGGCGCCCTGGACCGCATTTTCGGCAGCCGCTTCGGTCTGGGAAAGCAGTTTGAGGAGGGCATTTTGGCCATCGGTGCCCTGGCCCTCTCCATGCTGGGTATTTTGGCCCTTGCGCCGGTACTGGCAAGGCTCTTAAAGCCCATTCTGGTGCCGGTCTACGGCTTTCTGGGGGCGGACCCGGCCATGTTCGCCGGGACCATTCTGGCCAACGACATGGGCGGTGCGCCTCTGGCCTATGAGCTGGCGCAGACGCAGGAAGCAGCCCGGTTCGGCGGCCTCATCATCGGCTCCATGCTGGGCGCCACGGTGGTGTTCATCATTCCCGTGGCCCTGGGCATCATTCAGGAGGAGGACCGCCCTGCCCTGGCAAAGGGTGTTCTGGCAGGTGTCGTCACCATCCCCGTCGGCGCCTTTCTCGGCGGCCTGACGGCAGGCTTTTCCGTCGGTATGCTCCTGCGGAATCTGGTGCCCATCGTCCTCTTCGCCGCCCTCATCGCTCTGGGCCTCTGGAGATTTGAAAAGGCCATGATCCGGGGCTTTCTCGGCTTCGGCAAGGGCGTCCTGGCGGTCATTACCGTTGGCCTTGCTGCGGCGGTATTCTCCGAGCTTACCGGCGTGACCCTCATTCCCGGCATGGCCCCCCTGTCCGAGGGGATCGGGGTGGTTGCCCAGATCGGCTTCGTGCTGGCGGGAGCCTTCCCCCTGGTCTACGTGATCACCAAGGTTTTCCGCAAGCCTCTTTTGAAGCTGGGCGGGCTGCTGGGCATGAACGACATCGCCGCCGCCGGGATGGTGGCCAGTCTGGCCAACGTCATTCCCATGTTCGGCATGATGAAGGACATGGACCGCCGCGGGAAGGTGGTCAATGTGGCCTTCGCCGTGTCGGCGGCCTTTGTCTTCGGTGACCATCTGGGCTTTACGGCAGGCTTTGACAGCTCCATGCTGGTCCCCGTCATCGTCGCCAAGCTCACCGGCGGCGTGGCGGCTGTTCTGGCGGCTCTGGCACTGACGCGGAAGGAAGCCCGGGCATAACGATAAAGGGACGGTCAAACAGGCCGTCCCTCAAAACTGCATTTGACAAGCCGTGCCGAAAGGGATATAATGGGAGCATCCATAATAAATACAAGGAGCGCGGCTATGGACATATTGGTCACCGGCGGCACCGGTTATATCGGCAGCCACACCTGCGTGGAGCTTCTGCAGGCGGGGCACAAGGTCATCATCGTGGACAATCTGAGTAATTCCAAGGCGGACGTGGTGGACAAGCTCCGCACCATCACCGGCCTTACGCCCGTTTTTTATAAGGCAGACGTGGAAAACCGCGGCGCTCTGCGGGAGATCTTCGCCGCCCACCGTCCCGGGGCCGTCATCCACTTTGCCGGTCTCAAGGCCGTCGGCGAAAGCTGCCGCCTGCCGCTGAAATACTACCGCTGCAACCTGGACGCCACCCTGTCCCTGCTGGAGGTCATGGAGGAATTCGGCTGTAAGCGGCTGGTCTTCTCCTCGTCGGCAACGGTCTACGGCCCGGACAACCCGGTGCCCTACACCGAGTCCATGCCCGCACGGGTAGCTACCAATCCCTACGGCTGGACCAAGATCATGATCGAGCAGATCCTGCGGGACCATACCGCCGCCGATCCGGCCTTTTCCGCCGTGCTTCTGCGGTACTTCAACCCCATCGGCGCCCATACATCGGGGCTTTTGGGGGACGATCCCAACGGCATCCCCAACAATCTCATGCCCTATATCTCCCGGGTGGCGGCGGGGAAGCTGCCCCATCTGACGGTCTTCGGCGACGACTACCCTACCCCCGACGGCACGGGTCTGCGGGACTATCTGCACGTGGTGGACCTGGCTAAGGGCCATCTGAAAGCGCTGGAATACGCGGCACAGCACACCGGCGCTGAGGCCTTCAACCTGGGCACGGGCAGAGGCGTCAGCGTTTTAGAGCTGGTACATACCTTTGAAAAGGTCAACGGCGTTCCCGTTCCCTATGTCGTCGGCCCCCGCCGGGACGGCGATCTGGCCTGCTGCTGGGCCAACGCGGAAAAGGCATCGCGCCTGCTGGGCTGGACGGCGGAAATGACCCTGGAGGATATGTGCCGCGACAGTTGGAACTTTGTGAAAAACGCCTGAAATAAAACCATGACCACCGGCTGCGCACTTCGTACAGCCGGTGGTTTTTCTGCGTGCATCTGTAGGGGGTGAGCGGCTTTTGTCCGCCCGCAGGCTGCTTCAGGACTAAGGGCTAAGGGCTAAGGGTGAATGACTGTGGTATGCGCTCCGCGCATGAAATTGAATGAGCGGCGCGCCGGAGTCGTTTGTTTTGATCCGTGTGCGACAGCGCACACATAAGTTATTCACTGTTCACCGTTCATTGTTCACTGCCGTAAGCTGAAGGAGTTGACACAGGAGCAGCTTGCAGAGCGCATAGGTGTCGGCACCTCCTTCATCAGGCAGATCGAAGAGGTCAGTATTGCAACTGTCTCTTATACACATCTGACGCTGCC
>CAMFZO010000140.1 GCA_946006895.1 uncultured Clostridia bacterium
GTGCGGGCACCGCAAATCCGCAGCACCACTTGAAGCAGGAGCATACAGATCATGGGGCAGATATAGGTCGCCACCGGGATCATGGTTCCCAGACTCATTGCCACCACCGCCAGCGCCGCCAACATGCCGCCCAGCGCCATGGCGTAGGCAGGAGACTTTTTACTGCTTGCCATTGCGCTTGAGCAGGCCGTACTTCACGTCCCACAGCTTCTGGGACAGATCCACATAGTAGGTCTGGGGATTGTCAAAGCGCTTGACCTCGTCCCAGAGGGTGTCCACCTGAGCGCGGCAGTAGTCGCGGATCTCCCGGAGTGTCGGCATCCGGTAGACCAGCTCGCCGTTTTTGAAGATGGGGACCTGCAGCTCCCGGGCGGTGAAATTATAGACGATCTTCTGCTTCCAGGTAGCCTCCGGGTCAAAGATCAGCAGGTCGCCGCTGTCGTCCACCGTCTCGTCGTAGACCGTCAGGTAGTCGGCGATGGCCTTGCCCGTGTCGTTGCCGTAGAAGCGGTAGAGCTTCTTGAAATGGGGGTTTGTGATCTTGCCCACATTCTCGGAAATCTTGATCTTCGGCTCCACCGTGCCGTCCTCGTGCTCCACGGCCACCAGCTTGTACACGCCGCCGAAGACCGGCTCGCTGCGGGCAGTGATGAGGCGCTCGCCCACACCGAACATATCAATTTCCGCACCCTGGCGGAGCAGATCCTGGATGATATATTCGTCCAGCGAGTTGGACACGGAGATCTCACAGCCGGGCCAGCCTGCCTCGTCCAGCATTTTCCGCGCTTTTTTGGTCAGATAGGTCATGTCGCCGGAATCCAGGCGGATACCGCATTTGGTGATGCCCAGGGGCTTGAGGACCTCGTTGAAGGCGCGGATGGCGTTGGGGATGCCGCTTTTCAGCGTGTTATAGGTGTCCACCAGCAGGGTTGCGTTAGTGGGATATAGCTCGCAGTAGGTCTTGAATGCCTCATACTCGCTGTCGAACATCTGGACCCAGGAATGGGCCATGGTGCCGCCGGCGGGGACCCCATAGAGCTGGTCGGAAATGGTGCAGGCCGTGCCGTCGCAGCCGCCGATGTAGGCCGCTCTCGCGCCCAGAATGGCACCCTGGGCGCCCTGGGCTCTGCGGGAGCCAAATTCCAGCACACGTCTGCCCTGGGCGGCACGGACCACCCGGTTGGCCTTGGTGGCGATGAGGCTCTGATGGTTCAGAATCAGCAGGATATAGGTCTCGATGAGCTGCGCCTGGATGGCAGGTGCCCGGACCGTCAGCATCGGCTCTTTGGGGAAGATAGGTGTCCCCTCGGGAACGGCGAAAATGTCGCCGGTGAAGCGGAAAGAACGCAGATAGTCCAGGAATTCCTCGCTGAACATCCCGCGCCCCCGCAGATAGGCGATGTCCTCCTCGGAAAAATGCAGGTCACGGATGTATTCGATGACCTGCTCCAATCCGGCGGCAATGGCAAAACCGCCGCCGTCGGGGACATTGCGGTAGAACACGTCAAAATAGCAGATACGGTCGCGCATCGAGTTGCGGAAATAGCCGTTGCTCATGGTCAGCTCATAAAAATCGCAGAGCATCGTCATATTCAGCTTGTCGTAAGTGTCCATGGCACACCTCTGGTTATAATACATTTGTTATACTATTATACACGGGAAAATGTAAAATCGCAAGCCCTTTTTTCTGCGCAGATGGGCAATGCAGGCAAATATGATTTGACCAATCCCCGCTGATTTGGTATAATACTTTTACTTGCATCACGCGAATACACTGCAAAGGAAGAGCTTTCATGGACAAACGATTCATCGAGGCCGGGGAGATCGTCAGCACCCACGGCATCCGCGGCGAGGTCAAGATTCTCCCCTGGGCTGACGGCCCCGAGTTTCTGCTGGATTTCGACACTTTTTATCTGGGCGGCAAGGCCTACGCCGTCACTGCCGCACGGGTCCACAAGACCTGTGTCCTGGCCAAGCTGGCGGACATTGATACCCCGGAAGCGGCCATGGCCCTGAGGGGAAAGGTCGTCTGTGTCGACCGCAGCGGCGTGGACCTGCCGGAAGGGACAGTCTTTATCGCAGACCTGCTGGGCTGCCGTGTCCTGGACGACAGCGGCAATGAGATCGGGCTGATCCGCGACGTGCTGACCATGCCCTCCAGCGACGTCTACGTGGTAAAGGGCGAAAAAAGCTATATGATCCCCGCCGTCAAGGAGTTTGTGCGGGAGATCAACGTGGACGAGGGCTTTGTGCGGGTCCATCTCATCGAGGGTATGGCGACCGATGAGAATTGACATCCTGACTCTGTTTCCCGACACCGTGGGGGACCTGATGAACGAATCCATTTTGGGCCGCGCCCAGGAACGGGGCTATATCCGCATCGAGACCCACCAGATCCGCGACTACACCAAAAACAAGCAGAATCAGGTGGACGACTATCCCTACGGCGGCGGACGGGGCGCCATTTTACAAGCCGACCCTCTTTACCACTGCTGGTGTCACGCCTGCGACGAGGCTGGCGGTCCGGTCCACACCATCTTCCTCTCTCCCTGTGGCCATACCTATACCCAGGCTGACGCAAAACGCCTGGCCAAGCTGGAAAACATCATTCTGGTCTGCGGCCACTACGAGGGCATTGACCAGCGCTTCATTGACGAGTGCGTGGACGAGGAGATCTCTCTGGGTGATTTTGTCCTCACCGGCGGCGAAATCCCGGCCATGGCCGTAGCCGATTCCGTCTGCCGCCTGGTGCCGGGCGTCCTGCCCGACGCGGAGTGCTTTGAGGATGAGAGCCATTGGGACGGCACCCTGGAATATCCCCAGTACAGCCGCCCCGCCGTCTGGCATGGGCGGCAGGTGCCGCCGATCCTGGTCAGCGGCGACCACGCCAAGGTCGCCCGGTGGCGCAGAAAGCAGTCCCTGCTCCGCACCCGGGAACGCAGGCCGGATATGTACGCAAAGCTGAAGCTGGACTCCAAGGAGGACCGAAAAATTTTAAGGGAGATTGCCGACGATGACGAACTTGCAGCAACTGAAGCAATGGATAAGTGAGAGCAAAAGTGCCGTCTTTTTCGGCGGTGCCGGTGTGAGCACGGAGAGCGGAATCCCGGATTTTCGCAGCGTGGACGGCCTTTACAACCAAAAATTTGAGTATCCGCCGGAGACTATCATCAGCCACAGCTTTTTTGTGCGGAATCCCGAGTATTTCTTCCGTTTTTACCGGGAAAAAATGCTGCCGCTGGGCTTTGAGCCCAACGTGACCCACAAGGTCCTGGCCCGTTTAGAGGCCGAGGGCCATCTGGCGGCCGTCGTCACCCAGAACATCGACGGCCTGCACCAAAAAGCAGGCAGCAAGCGGGTCTTTGAGCTGCACGGCAGCGTTCTGCGCAACTACTGCGTCAAATGCGGCAAGTTTTACCGGGCAGAGGTTGTCCGCGACGCCAAGGGCATCCCCCTGTGCGACTGCGGCGGCATCATCAAGCCCGACGTGGTCCTCTACGAGGAGCCGCTGGATGAAAACGTCATGGCCGGCGCTATTGCCGCCATCCGCAAAGCCGACCTGCTCATCGTCGGCGGCACAAGCCTGACCGTCTACCCTGCCGCCGGTCTGCTCCACTACTACCGCGGGCAGCGACTGGTGCTCATCAATCGGGACGAAACGCCCTACGACAGCTATGCCAATTTGGTGTTTCACGAAGCCCTGGGTGATATTTTTTCGAGGCTGTAGCCATGGAGCATACCTTTCAAACTGTCGCCCGCATCCGCAGCGATTTCCCGACGAAATTCGGCATCCCGCGCCAGAGCGGACTGGTGCAGACCCTGCGCTCCGAGGTGGTCTTCGAGCCGGAGTTCCGCAATGACGACGCCCTGCGGGGCATTGAGGGCTTTTCCCACCTGTGGCTGCTGTGGGAATTCTCCGCCGCACGGCGGGAGACCTGGTCGCCTACGGTGCGGCCTCCCCGTCTGGGCGGTGACGAACGGGTGGGCGTTTTTGCCTCCCGCTCCCCTTTCCGCCCCAACCCCATCGGTCTTTCCTGCGTCAAGCTGGAGGAGATTCGCCGCACCCCCGATGCAGGTGCGGTTTTGGTGGTCTCCGGCGCGGACCTGATGGACGGCACGCCGATCCTCGATATCAAGCCCTATCTCCCCTACGCCGACGCCCATCCCGAGGCACGGGGCGGCTTCGCGCAGGACGCCCCGAAATCAGCCTTGACCATTGATTTCCCGACTGACCTGCTCGCTCTGATCCCTGAAGGACGTCGGGAAGCCCTCTGCTCCGTCCTCGCCCTCGATCCGCGCCCGGCCTATCAGGAGGACCCGGAGCGCGTCTACGGCATGGCCTTTGCCGGCAAAAACATTCGCTTCACCGTGCGGGAAAACACCCTCACCGTCCGGGAGGTCACGGAGCTTCCGAAAAACGTTGAAAGCCCCGTATAAACCGGAAGTCCATGGAAAGGCAACCC
>CAMFZO010000141.1 GCA_946006895.1 uncultured Clostridia bacterium
TGTTATTTGTGTCCAACTGCTCATAACGATTTGACATATGCTGCCTCCCAGATATTAAGGTACCTTGATAGTATAGCGCGATTCTCACCATATGTCAAGGTACCTTAATATTTTTTAGCAAAAAAAGCCCGCCGCAGTGGACGCTGCAGCGGGCGATCTGTCTGTTCCGAAAAGCAAATTAATTCTCTTTAAATCAGTTCTTCTGAGTGAGTTCTATCAAGATCACTTCCGGCCGGTTATTAAACCGAAAAGGAAAAAGGCTGTTTCCGATGCCTCTGCTCACGACCATACTGGTATGCTCTTCCGCATATACGCCTGCATCATATTTGGGGAACAAGCCCTGATTTGGCGCCGCCAGGCCGCCTATAAGCGGAAATCTGAACTGTCCACCGTGGGCGTGACCACTGAGGACCAGATCGGCGCCGCTTTCCACATAGACCTCAAACAGTTCCGGTCTATGGGAGAGAAGTACCTGATAGTTCTCTGTCCCGTTCATCAGCTCCTGCAGCTTGCTCTGCATGAGAGCTTCCTCGTTGGCAGGATCAGCCAGGAAAGTCGGATCGTTTACGCCGAGCAGTGTAATGCTTTCTCCGGATACTTCAAGGTCTGTCCGTTCATCCTCGAGAACTACAACACCCAATTCAAGCAAACCGTCCTTCAGTGCGTCATTCTCGGGTACTCTGGCTTCGTGATTGCCCGTTACATAATAGCAGGGGGCAATTTTTACAGCTTCCTCCGCAAAGCGGAGGGCAATCCCAACATCCGTGTTACGGGAGTCGATCAGATCTCCGGTAATGGCAATGATGTCCGGCTCTGCCTCACGCAGCATGGCAAGGAGCTTTTCGTTGCCGACACCGAATTCTGCATTGTGCAGGTCGGAAATATGTGCGATACGATAGCCGTCAAAGGCTTGGGGCAGCTTCTCACTCGCAATCGTATACGTATTAAGCTCAAGGGCCGTATTGCCCCAGGCCGTCCATATCACGAGAGCCAAAAGGACGGCTGCCACAACGGCAAAGACGATGCGCCGTTTTTTCTTTTTGGAGGTCACTGCGGTCCTGTTATCCATAACAAATTTAACACTTACGGCTCATAGGGAAACACGTCCATATAACGCACCTTGAACCGGTTCAGAGCGTACAGGCGGTCGATCCGTGCTTTGATTTCCGCGTCCTCGCAGACACCCTCGCGGATGTAATGGTCGAGTGTCTCATAGGTAAAGCCCAGCTTTTCCTCGTCTGTCTGGCCACAAAGGCCGTCAATGGGCACCTTTTCAATGAGCGTTTCCGGCAGACCGAGCACGCGGCCGACGGCTTTGACCTCCCGGACGCAGAGCATGGACAGAGGGCTGAAATCACCGGCATTGTCACCGTAACGGGTGGAGTAGCCGACCCAGTCCTCAGAGAGATTGCAGGTGTTGGCAACTCTGCCGTTATTGCTCTGTCCAACGGCGTAGAGCGTGGCCATGCGCAGACGGGGTGCAAGGTTGATGGTAGTATCCCGGCTGACGGAGCCGAGCTTGTCCGTGATCTCACCCAGCAGACCGTCATAGCCGTTTTTAATGTTGATGACATAGTGGCGGATGCCGAGATGCTCCACCAGGAGCCGGGACATATCAATGTCGTGCTGCTCTCCATTGGGCATCAGAACGCCGATCACCCGGTCCTTGCCCAGAGCCTCGGCGCAGAGTGCCGCCACAACGGAGCTGTCCTTGCCGCCGGAAATGCCGACAATGGCATTGCAGCCCTTCCCGTTGCGCTCGAACCAGTCGCGGATCCATCGGACGATATCCTTCGTTACTTTTTCAGCATCAAATGACATAATGGGCCTCCTGTTGACATTTTTTCTCATTATAGCACGCTTCTCCCCTTTTTTCTACTATTTACTTTTTGAAAAAAACACGCTACAATGGGAGCGAGGTGATAAAAAATGAAGGAAAGCAAAAACGCGGTGCGGCGCATCGGTGTTCTGACCAGCGGCGGCGACGCACCCGGTATGAACGCGGCGGTCCGTGCCGTTGTCCGGGCTGCGATCTTTCGCGGCATTGAGGTCATCGGCATCCGACGCGGCTATAACGGCCTGATCAACGGCGACATCGTGCGTCTGGACGAAAAGAGCGTCGCCCATATCATCAACCGGGGCGGCACCATGCTCTACACCGCCCGCAGCATGGAATTCATGACGGAAGAAGGCCAGCAAAAGGCCGTCAACACCTGTAAAATGCTGGGGCTGGAGGGAATCGTGGCCATCGGCGGCGATGGCACCTTCCGGGGCGCACTGGCGCTGTCCAAGCACGGTATTTCCGTGGTTGGCATCCCTGGTACCATCGACAACGACATCGCCTGCACCAACTACTGCATCGGCTTTGACACGGCGGCAAACACCGCCATCGAGTGCATCGACAAGCTGCGCGACACCATGCAGTCCCATGAGCGCTGTTCCGTCGTGGAGGTCATGGGCAGAAGAGCGGGCCATCTGGCCCTCTATGTGGGCCTGGCAGTCGGTGCAACGGCGGTCCTGGTGCCGGAGAGTGACCAGGACTTTGACACGGAGGTCATTGAGAAGATCCGCAACGCACGTCTCAACGGCTTTACCCATTACATGGTGGTCGTCGCCGAGGGCGCAGGAAGCGCCTTTGAGGTGGCCGAACGCATCAAGGAAGAGACCGCCCTGGAGCCCCGGGTGACGGTTTTGGGACATATTCAGCGCGGCGGCAATCCCACCGCCCGCGACCGTGTGACTGCCACGCGGATGGGCTACCGTGCCGTGGACATTCTGGCAAGCGGCGGCACCAACCGCATTGTCTGCCTGCGCAACGGCGTCATGTGCGACATGGACATTGACGAGGCCCTGTCCATGCAGAAGGGCATCGACAAGGAGGAATTTACCGTTCTGGAGTCCATGACCGGTGTATAAGGACGGGAAAAATATAAAATGCGCGGATTGCGGCGGCAGAAAGCCCAATTGAAAGGGCCTGCCGCGGCGATCCGCGCATTTTTGTATCAATACATCCGCACGTTCTCGGAAATCTGATTGAGGGTGCTGAGACTTCCGGCGGGATCCTGTGAGTGCTTGGTGATATCGGACAGGGACACCATGCCGACGATCCTGTTGTTCGCCTCCACCGGCAGGCGGCGGACCTTTTCCCGGGCCATCAGCGCTGAGGCTCCGTCTAGGCTTTCCTCTGAGGCCACAGAGAAAACGCGGCGCGTCATGATGTCCGAGACCTTGGTGGTCTGGGGGTCCTCCTCTGCCGCCACGCAGCGCAGAACAATATCACGGTCCGTCACCATGCCACGCAGCTTGCCGTCCTTGGTGCAGACAGGCAGGGCGCCTATGTTGTAGTGTGAGAGCAGCCTTGCCGCCACGCAGGCGTTTTCCTCCGGAGAAACGCTGATGAGCTTTTTGGTCATCACATCCTGTACTTTCATAGTTACCTCCCATAAAGAATTCGCCTCTGCCGACGCAAGCCGACAGAGGCGTTTGTCATATGGAAGTATGGGAAAAAGTGGCGTGGTTTATACCTGCTTTTGGAAGCTGGCGTCAATGGCGGCAGCGGCTTTTTTGCCCGCGCCCATGGCGAGAATGACGGTAGCCGCGCCGGTAACGGCATCACCGCCGGCGTAGACGCCCTCACGGGTGGTCATATTTTCCTCGTTGACAATTAGGCAGCCCTTCTTGTTGGTCTCCAGACCCGGCGTCGTGGAACGGATCAGCGGGTTGGGAGAGGTGCCGAGGGCCATGATGACGGTGTCGACAGGCAGCTCAAACTCGCTTCCCTCGATGGCAATGGGGCGGCG
Organism: uncultured Clostridia bacterium; assembly: GCA_946006895.1. Taxonomy (GTDB): domain Bacteria; phylum Bacillota; class Clostridia; order Oscillospirales; family Oscillospiraceae; genus JAZOXB01. The sequence goes on from CAMFZO010000141.1 coordinate 3,801, forward strand.
TCTGCCGGAGGCGTCAGGCTCACCCAGCTCCATGCGGACGCACTCCATAGCGCCGACACGACCGTTGCCGTCGTCCAGAATCTTCGTCGGGTTGCAGAGGGTGCACAGCTCGATGCCCTCTTCCTTGGCGTGGTGCAGCTCCTCCAGACGGGCGGGCATTTCCGCTTCACCGCGGCGGTAGACGATGTAAACGTGCTCCGCGCCGAGACGCTTTGCGCAGCGGGCGGCGTCCATTGCCACGTTGCCGCCTCCGACGACCGCAACGGCCTTAGAGACGATGACCGGCGTGTCACTCTCGCTGGTGTAGGCCTTCATCAGATTGATACGGGTCAGATATTCGTTGGCGGACATAACGCCCTTGAGGGCCTCGCCCTCAATGTGCATGAACATGGGAAGACCCGCGCCGGAGCCGACAAAAATGGCCTTGTAGCCCATTTCAAACAGCTCGTCCACCGACAGAACCTTGCCGATGACCATATCGGTCATGACCTCAACGCCCATGGCTTCCAGCTTTTTGACCTCGTTGGCAACGATGGACTTGGGCAGACGGAATTCGGGAATGCCGTAGACCAGAACGCCGCCGGCGGTGTGCAG
>CAMFZO010000142.1 GCA_946006895.1 uncultured Clostridia bacterium
CACCTAAGCCTTCGTCGGCAGCGTCAGATGTGTATAAGAGACAGCTATTCCTCCTCGGTGGTGTTCTCCGTCCAGGCCAGCTATGCCTCTACCACCGACATCGGCACCCGGAGCAATTGGCTGGACAGCTCCGCAGCCGCCACCCTCTCTCAGACCTTCCCCTACATCATCCGCAGTGAAAATACCCGGATGCTCCTGGAGCTGGAGCTGGGCAGAGCTGTCCCTCCAAACTCCATTACCGCCACAGCCACAGCCGATGCCGGCCTGTTCACCATGACCGCCACGGCTACCACGCCTCAGGATGCCTTTGACATCATGAACGCCGCCATCACCATCTATCCCCAGGCGGCAAGCAGTATTCTGGGCGACACGCAGATCCATATCATCAACATCCCCCTGGCGCCGCCGACATCGCCCGACAACGCCAATACCGCTCTTTCTTCCGCCCTTACCTACGGTGTTATTGCCTTTGTCGTCTGTATTCTGTTAGTCTTCCTGCTCTCCCTGACGCGAAAGACCGTCCATTCCGCCGAGGATCTGCGAAAGCTCATCAATCTGAAATGCCTGGCTTACATCCCCGCCGTGAAGCTGAAAAAGCGCACAACGAAGGCCAATCTGACCCTCACCATCACCAACCCCCGGGTCAGCAGCTCCTTCAACGAGTCCATCCGCAATCTGCGGGTCCGCCTGCAAAAGATCCTCAATCAGCGGGATGCCAAGGTCCTCCTCGTCACCAGCACACTGCCAAACGAGGGTAAAACCACCGTTTCGGTGAATCTCGCCCTGTCGCTGGCTTCCGAGGGCAAGCGGGTGATCCTGATCGACGGCGACCTGCGTAAGCAGTCCCTCAAGGCAAGCGTCGGTCTGGACGCGCCCTCCGACGGTCTGGTGGAGATTCTGTCCGGCACCACCAAGAATTTCCGGCTGCTCAACGTGCCCAATTCCACGCTGCTGCTGCTCTCCGGCGACGAAACCACCGACCGGCCTCAGCCTCTGCTGGATACGCCGCGGCTGCGCCAGGTGCTTGATCTGCTGCGGGGGAAGCTGGACTATATCATCATCGACACGCCGCCGGCAGGGATCCTGTCCGATGCCGCCACCATGGCGAAATATGCCGACGCCACCTTATACGTCGTTCGTCAGGACCTGGCAAGCACCGCCCAGATCCTCAATTCCATCCAAGCCCTGTCTGCCAACGACGTGGACCTCATCGGCTGCGTTCTGAATCAGACCCAGGCGGGCACCACCCGCTACGGCTACGGCTCCAAGTACCATTCCGGCTATGGCTACAAATACTATACCGGTTCCTACGGCAGCAAGGGCCGCAGCCGCTATGACGAGGCAGTTGACACCGCCGATGAACTGACCCGTGAGATCAGTGAAACAGCTTCTTCCGAAGACGAGGAGTAAATACATACCAATTCTCTTTTCAAATAAGGAGGAGCCGCCATGGAACTCTTCAAAAAAGTGCATCAGCGACTGCATGACGGCTCTGTGCGGGAGGTCGTCCGGGAGACCCGCTGGATCTATCACCACACCCGTGCCTACCGGAAGGCCATCCTGCTGTTCACCCTTCTGGGCCTGCTGACCACGGGCCTGACCCTTATCATCGCGCTGCTGAGCAAGCGTCTGGTCAACTATATCATTGCCCGGGAGGGCTGGTACGTTCTGGAAAACGGCATCTATGTGGTGCTGCTTTCCGTCACCAATATCATCCTCAACGCCTGCGTCAGCCGCTACACCGCAAAGATCAACCTGCGTATCTCCAACGAGCTACGTGCCGAGGTATTCGGCACTTTTATGAACACCGACTGGCAGTCTCTCCAGCAGTATCATTCCGGTGACCTGCTCTCGCGCATCAATACCGACGTGACCAATGTGGCTTCCAGCGTCCTGGGTTGGGTGCCGACCCTCATCATCAAGCTGGCCCAGTTTCTGGCCTCTCTGGCGGTCATCGTCTACTATGACCCCACCATGGCCCTCATCGCCCTGCTGACCGCGCCGCTTACTGTTGTTGTGGCCGGTCCGCTGATGCGGAAAATGCGCTCCTTCAACAAGGAGATCCGCGACGTCAACAGCCAAATGATGGCCTTCCATGAGGAGGCCTTTCAGAATGCCCAGTCCATCAAGGCATTTAATTTAGTGGGTGCTTTCCGTTCCCGGCTGGAGCAGGTTCAGGATATCTACTACCGCACCTCCATGGATTTTAACCGGTTCTCCGTCCTCAATTCCTCGGTGCTGTCCACCGTGGGTATGCTTGTGAGCTACCTCTGCCTGGGCTGGGGCGCTTTCCGTCTCTGGGACGGGCGCATCGACTTCGGCACCATGGTCCTCTTTATCCAGTTGGCGGGCTACCTTTCCAGCGCGCTGACCTCTCTTATCAAGCTGGTGCCCTCGGCCATCGAGTGTACCGTCAGCGCCCAGCGTATTATGGCGATCTTTGATCTCCCCAGGGAAAAACTGGACTGTCTGGAAGAGGCGGAAGCCCTGCGGCAGGGGCCCATTTCCCTGCATCTGGAAAACCTGTCCTTTGCCTACCGGACCCGCGCCTGTGTGCTGGAAAGCTTGGATCTGACCGTCACGCCCAACGAGATCGTAGCAGTCGTCGGTCCCTCCGGCAGCGGAAAAACCACCCTGTTTCGGATCCTTCTGGGCCTGTTGGCTCCCACCGGCGGCACTGCGGAGCTTGTCGGGAGCGGTCTGCGGGTGCCTCTCTCCCCCTCCACCAGAGGTCTGTTTGCCTATGTTCCCCAGGACAACGTCATTTTCTCCGGCACCATTGCCGATACCCTGCGGCTGGTCCGCCCGGAGGCGACAGACGAGGAAATTTACGCCGCTCTGCGGACAGCCTGCGCCGAGGATTTTGTCCGCGCTCTGCCCGAGGGCATTTACAGCACCGTCAGTGAGCGTGGCAGTTCCCTTTCCGTGGGGCAGAATCAGCGCCTCGCCATTGCCCGGGCCATTTTGACCGACGCGCCCATTCTTCTGCTGGACGAGGCCACCTCCGCTCTAGACCTGGAAACGGAGGAAAAGGTTCTGGAGAATATCGCCGCCCTGACGAATAAGACCTGCCTGATCTCCACCCACCGGCCCAGCGCCCTGCGGTTGTGCAGCCGCGTTTTCCGCATCCGCAAGCGCCGTTTGGAGTCTCTCCCCGCCGCAGACCTTTCCAAGCTGCAGCGGCTGTAATGCACGCTTGCGATTATAAATGAATGATTCCTGTAGGGCACGGCGACTCTGCCGTGCCTTTTTTGCATCAAAAAATCCGCCGGAAAGGAACAGAATTCCCTCCCGGCGGATACATTATATAATAATATAGGCTTACTTGCCCATGTTCATCTGTGCAGCGACCTCAGCAGCGAAATCTTCCTGCTTCTTCTCGATGCCCTCGCCCTTCTCAAAGCGCACGGCGTCGACGAACTTCACGCTGCCGCCCAGAGCCTTGGCAGCGGCGTTCATATACTGTTCCACAGACACGGAGCCGTCCTTGACGAAGGCCTGCTGGAGCAGACAGTTCTCCTCATAAAACTTGTTGAGCTTGCCGGCAGCGATCTTTTCCTTGACCTGCTGGGGCTTGCTTGCCATCTTGGGATCGTTGTCCATCTGGGCAACCAGGATCTTCTTCTCTTCCTCAATGACGTCCTCGGTCACATCGCTCTTGTCCCAGAAACGGGGATTCAGAGCAGCGATCTGCATGGCCAGGTCCTTGCCGATCTGGGTGGCGTCGATACCGCCCTCCACGATCAGGTTGACCAGAACGCCGATCTTGCCGCCGGCATGGACGTAGGCAACGCTGGTGTTCTCGGGGAAGCGGACAAAGCGGCGGATCTGCAGGTTTTCACCGATGGACATAACCTTCTCAGGCAGGGTCTCGGCGACGGTCAGATCCTTGCCGGGGTACTTGCAGTTCATCAGGGCATCCACATCGGCGGGCGCGTTTTCCGCGACGCAGGTGGCAATATCCTTGACAAAGGGAACAAACAGCTCGCTCTTGGCGCAGAAGTCGGTCTCGCAGTTGACCTCGACGACGACGCCGACGCCGTTCTCGACGGTAGCATAGGCCATACCCTCAGCCGCGATACGGCCGGCCTTCTTTGCAGCCTTGGCCAGGCCCTTTTCACGGAGCCATTCCACAGCCTTATCCATGTCGCCGTCGGTCTCCACGAGGGCCTTCTTGCAGTCCATCATACCGACGTTGGTCATTTCGCGCAGGGTCTTAACATCAGCAGCAGTAAATGCCATAGTATATTCCTCCTAAATATTCTCTTTTGAAAAATGCCCGTCGGAACGGCGGGCATTTATGTTTTTTAATTATTCCTCGACGGGAGCCTCAGCGACTTCCTCAGCGCTCTCAGCGGGAGCCTCAGTGGAAGCCTCGCCCTGACGGCCTTCC
>CAMFZO010000143.1 GCA_946006895.1 uncultured Clostridia bacterium
TGGAAGATCACGCACAGGCCGTAGCACAGCGCGCCTGCCAGCGCCACATAGTAGAAGAACTCTCCCAGGCCGGAAACGGACATGAGCAGCAGACCGATGATGATCAGCGGCAGCGACAGCCGGGAGCCGATGTTTGTCACGTTGACGATGGCAGCACGGATTTTGATCGGCGCATAGTTTTGGGCGTATTGCACCGCGTGACCCGCCTCATGGGCCGCCACACCGACGGCTGCCGGTGTTGGCGCGTCATAGACGCCGTCGGACAGGCGGATGACGTTGCTTTTCGGGTCATAGTGGTCTGTCAGGTTGCCGGAAATGCGCTCAATACGCACACCGTAAACACCGTTTGCCGACAGCACCGCCTGGGCAGCCTGTGCGCCGGTCATGCCCCGCATATTGCGAACCCGGCTGTATTTATTGAACGTGCTGTTGACACGGGCCTGCGCCCAGAGGGCAAACAGGAGCGTCGGCAGCACCAGGACGAAGTACGTCCAGTCGTAACCGTAATAAAAAGGCATTGCGATCCCCTCTTTTACAGTGAACGCGGCTCCATGGCGTTGTGCAGCTCATTGGTAATCGCCCCGCGGAACACCCGGTCGGCGTGGGTATGGACCACATTGAGGGCCGCCGTGGATTCCCGCAGCGCTACCTTGCCCGCCATGAAAATATCGTTGTCCAGAATGAATTTGATCTCCTTGTCCTCCACGTTGTTGCGCTTGACCATGCCGGGACCGCAGCTCAGTTTGAGCTGGCAGCCACCGGAAAGGCGAAGCTCCACCTGCTGCAGAGTGCGGATAAAGGAAGTCTCCTGCACATCTTCCTCCCCCAGCAGGCCCAGATAGCCCGGCTCGATGAGGTCGGCAAAGGGAACACCCTCCAGATCCAGGGCCTTGCGGGAGAAAGCGTTGATATAACGCAGGCCGATGCGCTCAAAAAACGCCGGATGATAGACGCTGATGAACTGGGCCAGCACCTCGTCCAGCTTGGCAGCGAAGTCCTCCCACTTGGTGTAGGCAGGCGTCGCCAGAGCGATAAAGGCGTCCGTCAGATTGACCTTCCAGCGGCCGTCGGCGGAGAGGAACTGGTAGTTGGTCACATTGGGCTGCTCCTCCAGACGCATGGCGCCGGGCTGACCGGTCACCTTGGGCGGCAGCTTCTCGATGTTGCGGGAATAGCGGGGAAAATCGCTTCGGATCAGCTCCTGAAATTCCGCAGGCTCCCGGGCGCTGATGGACAGGATCCGCGGAAAACGGAGCTGGCAGATGACCTCCATGATCTGCGGCTTGGCGTAGATCACACGGTCGGTATCATAAAACATAGTATGTCTCCTTTCACGCTTTCTTACTTTTATGTTATGTATTATACCATAAAGCCGCAGGCGAATGGTATAAAGTAGCCATATTTTCCGGTTTCCGGCACAGCCGGAGAGGAAAATGGCGATCAGTATAATAACCGGCTACGGTTATTATACCACAGCCCGCGCCGCCTTTGCAAGGAGATTCACAAAACCGTTACATATTCTGTTTCCCGAAGCCCATCGCAATTTTTTAGCGAAAATATTCAGAAAAGCAGTTGACAAAGGTTGATTTTCGCTGTAAAATAGTTTGGCCTGTGAAACAGGCAATCCTTGCTGCCGGCGCGACCGGCGGCCAAAAGTCCATAAGGAGGTGCACACAACAATGGCTAAGATTTCCGGCAAGTATGAGATCGTCTATATCATCGACCCCGCTAAGGGCGAGGAGGGTATCGCCGCTCTCGTGGAAAAGTTCAAGGCGATGGTTGAGGCAGAAGGTACCCTTACCGGTATCGAGGAATGGGGCAAGCGCCGTCTGGCCTATCCTATCAACGACCTGCCCGAAGGCTACTACGTCCTGATGAACTGCGAATGCAAGCCCGAGCTCCCCGCTGAGCTGGACCGCGTGTTCAAGATCACCGACGGTATTCTTCGTTCCATCATCGTCGCAGTCGAAGAGTAAGGAGGCCCCTTCATGCTGAACCATATCGTTCTCATGGGTCGCCTTACCCGTGACCCCGAGCTTCGCCGTACAGCAAACGGCGTGGCCGTGGCGTCATTCACTCTCGCCGTGGACCGCGATTTTGCGGCTGCAGGCGCAGAGAAAGAAACGGACTTCATCGACATCGTGGCATGGCGCAATACCGCTGAGTTCGTCAGCAAGTATTTCACCAAGGGCCGTATGGCGGTGGTCTGTGGTCGGCTCCAGATCCGCAACTGGAACGACAAAGAGGGCAACAAGCGCCGCAGCGCCGAGGTTGTCGCCGACAATGTTTATTTCGGTGACTCCAAGCGTGACAGCGGAGACGGCTCCTACGGCAACGCAAGCTATGGCGGCAACAGCTATGGCAACGCGCCCGCCTATGGCAGCGCTCCGGCAGCCAACGCTTATTCCGCGCCTGCAGCCCCGGCTCCCGCATCCGACTTCTCCATGATCGAGGATGACGACAGCCAGCTCCCGTTCTAAAAACTTTTCCGCTTGAGTACTGAAGAAGGAGGATTTCATTCATGGCTATGAACGACAAGGCTCGTCCGCGCAAGCGCAAGAAGGTATGTAACTTCTGCGTCGACAAGGCTACGAGCATCGATTTCAAGGATTCCGCCAAGCTCCGCCGCTACATTTCCGAGCGCGGCAAGATCCTGCCCCGCCGTACTACCGGCACCTGCGCAGCCCATCAGCGCCAGCTGACGATCGCCATCAAGCGCGCCCGTCAGATTGCTCTGCTGCCCTACGTCGCAGACTGATTTTTCAAGAGCAAAGCCTCTCCATGGAGCCCATGGGGAGGCTTTTTCTATTGATTTTTTCGGTTGTTGGACGCTCCTGTCTCTTTCTTTGATCGTTCATGCTCTCTTTTTGTATTTGTATTTTCCTGTGCAGTTAGCAGGATTAACGCCTGCGTTTCGTCAGAGAGGATCGTTTCCTCTGCCTTACGCTGTGCGTCGATCAGAATTGAGATCGCCTTTTCTGTAGCACGAAACATAGAATAATACAGTTCTTCATAGTCTGGCAAAACGACCACCCCCTAATAATTATAGGACATATTGTCCAAAATGTCAATAGGACGCATTGTCCTGAGGTATGATGGTCTGCGGGTGATGTTATGGAACTTCGGATCCGTGATTTGCGGGAGGACCGCGACTTGACACAGCGGCAGGTGGCAGAACATCTGCTTTGCGACCAGTCCCTGTACTCCAAATATGAGCGCGGTGAACGTCCGCTGCCTCTGGAATACGCTGTCAGACTGGCACAATTCTATCAGGTCAGCGTCGATTATCTGGTGGGCCTGACGGACCACGCGCCGCCTTATCCTGCAAAATAATATACTGCACAGAAAGAGTACCCCCGGCGCTGAGGCCCTGAAAACGGGTCTGCGCCGGGGGTAGCTTTTTCTTTTATTGCGCTGTGTCTCCGGTGCCGTTGTCGCCGCTTCCGATGATGGAGCTGACATCGAACATGGGCAGCAGGCCGTTCTCACCGGTCATGAAGGTCGGCAGCTTGCCGTCCCAGTTCTCGGCGTAGGTGTAGGCGATCAGGCTGTCGGTCAGGGACTCTGCAATCTTGCGGTTGGCCTCGGCCTCCGCTTCCGCCTTGGTCAGAAGCTCATAGGCCTCCGCGTCAGCCTCCACCTTTTTCACTTCGGCAGCAGCCTCGGCCTCAATGACCTTCTGCTCTGCCTCCGTCTGGGCGCGGAGCTTGTTCTGCTCGGCCACCTGCTTGGCCTCAACTGCGTCGGTAAAGGCGTCGGTGAAGTCCATATTCTCGATGGAAGTGCCGACCAGCTCGATATTATAGGCCCGCAGCTTGGCCTCCAGGATGTTCTCGATCTCCGCCGCCATCTCGCTGCGGCAGGAGACCAGGTCCTCGGCGCTGTACTTTGCCGCCACGATCTTCACCGACTCAGTGATGCAGGGAGAGATGACGGTGCTGAAATAATTCGTGCCGATGGTCTTGTAGATGGTCATGGCGTCCTGCTTGCTGATCTGGTAGTTCACCGTGTAGGTCATGGTAACCTCCTGGATGTCCGAGGAGAAGCATGACATATCCTGGGTGCTTTTCTGGACGCGGTTGTCCATCTTGATGACCTCCTGCCAGGGCAGCTTGAAGTGGATGCCCGCCTCCAGGGTGTAGTTCTCCACGCTGCCGAAGGTGGTGACGACGCCGGTATGGCCCGTCGGCACGGATGTATAGCAGGACATTGCGATAACGACGATGCCCAGAACGGACAGAAGCTGCTTGGCATTGAGGCGCCAGGGCTTCTCGCCCTTGCGGGTAAAGCCCAGGGCGATGAACAAAACGATGGTCAAAATAACGCCGATTGAAAACAGTACCATATTG
>CAMFZO010000144.1 GCA_946006895.1 uncultured Clostridia bacterium
ATTCCTCTACGTCTCGTGGGCTCGGAGATGTGTATAAGAGACAGGTTAAATATTTTTAATTACTACATTGACATAGTTTTCTTTTTATGCTATACTAAATTCAGAGGTGATAAAAATGAATCGTTTGTTTTCCCAATGTCCCGTTTGTCACGGTCCTATGAAAATCTCTGCACTTCAATGCCAGTCGTGTGGGTTGGAACTGCGAAACGATTTTGAGCTCAGTATCTTCGACAGGCTCAACAACGACCAATATGGATTTCTCATGACATTTTTGAAGCACAGAGGTAATCTGAAAAATTTGCAAAACGAATTGCAACTGTCCTACCCCGCCGCAAAGAAAAAGCTGGATGAAGTACTGTTTGCCCTTGGCTTTGCAAAAGAAGAATCAACAAAGGAAATTCAGGAGGAAATCGATTTGCGTAAATTTGTAATCAATCACAAAAGCACCAAAGCATCAGAAATCATTAAGGCAAAGCTCGTTCAGTCCGGCGGACGAGTAACTGTCTATACGCTACAAGGACTGCCCTGTGAAGTATGGGCGAATGCGAACGGTGAAACTTTTTCGTGTGATAAACTGCCGATCAAGCCGGACTATTCATATGAAGTGTTTGACGTAATCGTCGATTTACTGCTTTCCCAAAATGGCAAAGCCAGAAAAGGGAATGGAAGGAACTACAAAATGGGGGACCCCGAATGTGACGAATCTACCGTTGTTGGTACTGTTGCAAAATACAGCCACAAGGAAATCGGCGAATCTGTCTATGACCCCATATTTGTGCTTGCGGCAATTCTTGATTGGGCGGAAATTGCCCACAACAACCGCGGTGAGCTGGTTCTGACTACATCCTATAGGAGCAAATTATGATACGCTTTCTTCTTTGTGCGTTTTTAAGGTTCTGGTCTAATATTCTATTTAAGAGTAAATACTGATTTTAGTTCCACGCACAGATGCTTGTAGGCGCCTGTGTACAAGTTATGGTTATTTAAAATTGAAAAGCTGAGCGCTGCAAAACGGTTTTGCAGCGCTCAGTTTTTTCAATTATACTGTCCTATGCCGTTTTGGCCTCCACGCGGCTGCGGATATACTCCGGCACGTCCCGCTGCTTGATCCCCAGCACCAGGGCAAATTCGTCGTTGAGCAGCTTTTCCGCGTCGCGGAGCATCTGGTCGTCGTTGGTGCGCAGGCGCTTCCCCTTCTCCTGTAGCCTCTGGCGGTGGAGATAGAGGGTGCGGATCATCCGCAGCAGCTCCTGTCGGTCTCCGCCTAACAGGATTCTCTGAAACTCCGCTTTCCGCTCGGAAGCGTCCTCGATCCAGCACTCCTCCTCGCGGCTGATGTCCGTCAGCATGGCGTTGATCTCGTCCACGGAGAGCAGCGGACGCATTTTTGCCAGCAGCGTCTGATTGTTCACCGGCACAAAGACCGTCGAGCCATCACGATAGACAGGCCGCAGAACATAATACTCGGCCGTTTCACGACCGATCTTCATTTTACGCACCTCAATAATGGTACACACGCCCTCCGTACCGTAGAGCACTGTTTCCCCGATCCTGTACACGCCGCCGCACTCCTTTCTCATTTCCTATTGTATATTATACCATATTTTTGAAAAAATGTCATGGTCAATTTCCACAAAAATTGAAAAAATACACCTCTTCGCGGTAATTATCCCGCACAGAGGTGATAATTTATTCCAAATGCGGGAGAAAATGCTTCTTATAATCGGTCCCTCCACGGCCCGCTTCGATGAAGGTACCCTTGCATTTTTTCCCGCTTGCCGTTATCATGGTAACAGCGGGGTGAAAAAAGAATGACGATACTGTATGAGGACGCGGACCTGCTGGTCTGCGTCAAACCGAGGGATGTCCTCTCCGCAGCCGACGCCTCCGGCAGGCGTTCCATGCCGGAGCTTCTGTCGCCGCGCACCGTTTTCCCCGTCCACCGACTGGACCGGGAAGCGGCGGGACTGATGGTCTTTGCAAAAACGAGGGCCTGCGCCGCCTTTCTCTCCAAGGCCATGGATACCGGCTTTGAAAAGGAGTATCTCGCCCTCTGTGAGGGTCAGCCGGAGGCGGAAGGGATCCTCATTGACCTTCTCTACCATGACAGAGTCAAAAACAAGACCTATGTGGTCCGCCGCCGGAGAAACGGCGTCCGGGAAGCGAAGCTCTCCTACCGGGTCCTGCACGGCGGTACGCGATCTCTGCTCCAAGTGCGCTTGTTTACGGGCCGCACCCATCAGATCCGCGTTCAGTTTGCCTCCCGGGGCTATCCCCTGGTCGGTGACCGGAAATACGGTGCAAAGACCGGCGGCGATCTGCAGCTTTATTCCTGGCGTCTGTCCTTTCCCCACCCCGACGGGCATCGCATGACCTTTACGCTGCCGGAGGGATTTCTCGATCCCGGCTGCCTCCCGGCGCAAAACGGATTTTCCTTGTAAAACAAGCGAAAATGATGTATACTACATTAAAAACAAAACCCGCTTTCTTTTGGAGGTCTTATTTATGTCAATCCGCAAAGGACTGGACGCCTATCTGGTTCCCGGCAAACATATCCACCTTATCGGCATCGGCGGCGTTTCCATGCGACCCCTGGGCCTTGTGCTGCGGGGCATGGGCATGGTCGTCACCGGCTCGGACATGAACTCCTCTGTCTCCACCGATGAGCTCATTGCCAAGGGCATCGAGGTCCATATCGGCCACAGCGCAAAGAATATTGAGGGTGCCGACTGCATCATCCGCACCGCAGCAGCCCACAACGACAATCCCGAGATCGCCGCTGCCCGCGCCATGGGCATTCCGGTCTTTGAGCGCGCCCAGGCCTGGGGGCTGATCATGCGCGAATACAAAAACGCCATCTGCATTTCCGGCACCCACGGCAAAACCACCACTACCTCCATGATCACCCATATTTTTATGGAGGCAGGGCAAGACCCGACGGTGATGCTGGGCGGCTATCTGCCGCTGCTCAAGGCCGGGCACCGGGTGGGAAACGGCGATACCATCATCATGGAGAGTTGCGAATACTGCGACTCCTTTTTGAATTTCTACCCCACCGTCGCCATCATCAACAACATCGAGGCCGACCATCTGGACTACTTCAAGGACCTGGCCGCCGTAGAGCGCTCCTTCCGCAAGTTTGCCGGATTGGTCCCCCGCACGGGCCACGTTATCGCCAACGGCGACGACCAGAACACCGTCGACACCCTGGCGGACCTGCACTACCTCTCCTTTGGCATGGACAGGAAAAACGACGTTCACCCGGCGAACCTGTCCGAGGACCTGCGCTCCTTTGACATCATCTGCTTCGGCAGACTCTACTGCCATGTGCAGTTGGGCGTCTGCGGCAGGCACAACGTCTATAACGCCCTGGCGTCGGCCTCAGCCGCCTACGTCATGGGCGTGGAGGGCGAGGCCGTCACCCGCGGACTTTCCTCCTTTTCCGGCGCAGGACGCCGGATGGAGCACAAGGGCAGCTACCACGGCGCGGAGGTCTACGACGACTACGCCCACCATCCCGGCGAGCTGAAAGCCCTCATCGACGCGGTGAAGGCCCTGAACTACCGCCGCATTATCCTTGCCTTCCAGCCCCACACCTATACCCGCACCAAGGCCCTGTTTGAAGAATTTGTGGAGCAGCTCCGGCGGGTGGACGTGGCGGTCCTTGCGGAGATCTATGCCGCAAGAGAGAGCAACAAGCTGGGCATCTCCTCCCGTGATCTGGCCCAGCAGATCGACGGCGCGGTCTTTTTTGAGACACTTCCGGAGGTCGCCGCCTATCTGAAGTCCATTGCCCAGGAGGGCGACATCATTATCACCGTCGGTGCCGGCGACATCTACAAGGCCGGAGAGTTGTTACTGAAATAACGGAGGTACCCATGAAAATCGCATTTTTCGACACAAAAAGCTACGATAAAACCAGCTTTGAGGCCTGTAAAGGCGAGCTGGAATTTCGGTTTTTCGAGGCCAAGCTGACCGAGGACACGGCAGACCTGACAAAGGGCTTCGACGCCGTCTGCGTCTTCGTCAACGACACCCTGAACGCCGCCGTCATTGACCGTCTCTACGAAAACGGTGTGCGGCTCATCGCCCTGCGGTGCGCAGGCTTCAATAACGTAGATGTGAAGCACTGCTTTGGGAAGATCCATGTGGTCCGCGTCCCCGCCTATTCTCCCTACGCCGTGGCGGAGCACGCCATGGCCATGCTCCTGACCTCCAACCGCCGCATCCACAAGGCCTACAACCGCACCCGGGAATTCAACTTCCGGCTGGACGGCCCTGTCTCTTATACACATCTGACGCTGCCGACGAAGGCTTAGGTGT
>CAMFZO010000145.1 GCA_946006895.1 uncultured Clostridia bacterium
TACACCTAAGCCTTCGTCGGCAGCGTCAGATGTGTATAAGAGACAGCATAAGGCAAATGGCCGCAGCAAAGCACACGTCGGAGCTGGACGCGGACATACACATATGATTCTGTCGGGAAAACATCTTCATGACTGCGGCTCCTTTCGTGCTTGCTGAATTTTTTATTACTATAATGCTTTAACTTGTCAAAGTCAAGTGTGGATGTTCACAAAATGTTCAAATTAACGAGAAAAATACTGTGCGTTTTATACAAAAACCACCTGTTTTCGACAGAATAACCGGGGAGCAGCGGAGCGGTTCGGTATCAGAATCACGCAAACAGATTGACTAAAATGAACAAGACCGGCTGATGAAGCAGATAGAAAAAGAGGGAATACTTGCCGACCCAGCGGAAAAACCGCAGGAGGCAAAAATCCGCGTTCACCCGGGGCAGCAGGCTCTCTCTGCGGCGGTAGACGCTTTTGCCGAGGGCAGCGCCCACCAGGAACCAGCCAAGGCCCGGGAAGATGGGGAAATAGTCACTGCCGACAAAAACGCCCTCTGCCCGCAGGCCGATGGGAAAGAGGTAAGGCACTTCCACCGTCAGGGTCTCCAGCCAGAAGCCCAGGACGATAAAGGCCGCGCCGATGACCGCCAGCGCCCAGAAGGGCAGCTTGCGGAACAGGGGATAGAGGATCATGCACAGGCCCAGCATATGAAGGATGCCGAACCAGATGCCGACACCGGTGATCCCGATGACCTTATCCATATAGAAGGTCACATAGCTGATGAGCAGACCCGCGCCGAACACCGTTACGCCCCGCTTGAGGGTCGAGGAGGAGAAGGTCGCGCAGATGCCGGAGATCAGCACGAAGAGAACGTGGCCATACTGCCGGACAAAGACGAACCACCCCGGCAGGGTAAAGCTCAAGCCGCCGAAGCGGGACAGGTCAAAGACCAGATGCACACAGATCATACCCAGGATGCAGATGCCCCGCAGGGCGTCCAGCTCCCAGACGCGCGATTTTTGCGTCGTCATTGCTTTGCCTCCTCTTCTTCCTCCAGTACCCGGTAAGCAACCTTGCCCACCAGGGTCTTGGGCAGCTCGTCGCGAAATTCGATCTCATAGGGCATGGCGTATTTTGCGATACGTTCCCGGCAATAGGCGAAAAGCTCCTGCCGGATGGCTTCGGAGGGTTCATAGCCGGGCCGGAGGACCACGAAAGCCTTGACCCGCTGCATTTTGTAGGGGTCCTTGACGCCGATGACGCAGGAGATCAGGACCTTCTCGTGGCCGTCGATGATGTTTTCCAGCTGGCTGGGATAGACGTTGTAGCCGGAGGTGATGATCATGCGCTTGATGCGCTGGCGGAAATAGACGAAGCCGTCGGTGTCCATGGAGCCGAGGTCGCCGGTGTGGAGCCAGAGATGACCGTCGGCGTGGCGGCGGAGGGTCTGGGCGGTCTCCTCGGGATTGTTGAGGTAGCCGGACATGACCGTCGGGCCGCAGACGCAGATCTCACCCTCGGCACCGGCTGGGACCTCGTCGGTGGTGCCGGGCGCTACGATCTTATAATAGGTATCGGGGAAAGGAATACCGATGGAGCCGTCTCTTGCGTAGTCAACGGGCGTCAGGCAGCTTGCCGTAACACATTCGGTGGTGCCGTAGCCCTCACGGATCTGGACCTTCGCCTTGTGGGCGCGGAGGAAGGCGTCCACCTTGTGCTTCAACTCCACGGACAGAGAATCGCCGCCGCTGAAAACGCCCATAAGGAAGGACATATCCAGGTCTTCCAGGTCCTGTGTGCGCAGCAGGGCTTCAAACAGAGTGGGAACGCCGGGAATGAAGTTGGGATGCTTGGTTTTCAGCAGCTTGGCATAGGTCTTGATGTTGAAATTGGGCACTAAGATACATTTTGCGCCGCCCACCAGAGCCGTATGGATGCCGATGCCCAGGCCGAAGCCATGGAAGATGGGCATGACCGAGAGCATGGAGCAACCGACAATCTTCTCGTAGCCGCTGGCGGCGATGGTCTGCAGGGCCAGGGCGTTAAAGTTCATGCTCGTCAGGCAGATGCCCTTGGTGGTGCCGGTGGTGCCGCCGGAATAGAGAATGGAGGCGCAGTCCTCAGCGCGCCCGTCGTCGGGGGGAAGGGTGGCTGCGGCCTGCTTGAGGGCACGGGTCCAGAGGATATAGCTGTCGTCCTTGGGCAGCTTGGGAAACTTCCGCGCCTCCGTCAGGGAAAAGCCCAGCTTCAGCGCCAAGCCCAGCTCATCCTGAAGTCTGGCAATGAGCAGCATCGCGTTTCCTTTGGAGCGGGAAATGGCCGTATGGACCTTCCCGTAAAAGCGGTCCAGCGTCAATATCGCCTTGCTCTCGGAGATGTCCAGGTAAAAGCTGATCTCCTCCGTTGCCGAGAGGGGATGGATCATGTTGGACACGGCGCCCAGACGGTTCAGGGCGTAGAAGCAGTCCAGCGCCTGGGGCGTGTTGGGCATACAGATAGTCACCCGGTCACCCTTGCGGATGCCCAGGGCGTACAGCGCACGGGCGGCACGGTCAATCCGCTTCAGGAAAGCGGCGTAGCTGGTTTTGCGCCCCATGAATTCATAGGCGGTCAGCTCCGGATAGGTCCGGGCGGTCTGGGCCACAAGCTGGTAGATGGTCAGAGGCGGATAATCAATGGTCTTCGGCATGGAACCGTAAAAATCGAGCCATGGAGCTTTTAAAGTCATTTTACAATTTCCCTTTTCGTAAATTTATACCAAATAACAATAGCAGAATTCGTTAAAAAAAGAAAGATACAATTATTTGCATTTGCCAAAGAAAGACGAAAATTTCGCCGGAAGAAAAACTTGGTCTTTATTTCCGAAGGAAAATGTACTAAAATGTAGGAGAGAAACTACAAAGGCGGAAAAGCTATGACTAAGAATTTTGAAGAACGGTTTTTGACTGCGCGGCGGGAATACATCGCCCGGCAGTTTTCCGATATGAATCCCCGGCAGCTTGAGGCGGTGCTGACCACGGATGGGCCGCTGCTGCTGCTGGCGGGGGCGGGAAGCGGCAAGACCACGGTGCTGATCCACCGCATTGCCAATATTATCCGTTTTGGCTGCGCCGCAGACAGCAAGGAGATCCCGGAGAACGTCACCGAGGAGGATGTGATCTTCTTGGAGGGTGAGCTGTCCGGCCCGACAGACGGCTGGCGCGCAGAGCGTCTGTGCACGATGCATCCTGCCGACCCTTGGAGCATCATCGCCATTACTTTTACCAACAAGGCTGCCAACGAGATGAAGGATCGTTTGGCAGGACTTCTGGGTGCCCAGGGCGAGGGCGTTTGGGCTATGACCTTCCACAGCGCCTGCTGCCGGATTCTGCGGCGTGAGATCGAGCGCCTGGGCTACAGCAGTAGCTTTACCATCTATGACACCGCAGATTCCGAGCGGGTCATGAAAGAGGTCCTTCGTGACCGGAATCTGGACGAAAAGGTGTTTCCACCCAGGGCTGTCCTGGGCGTGATCTCCAAGGCAAAGGACAAGCAGCAATCTCCGGCGGATTTTGCCCGCCATACCGGCGACGACTTCCGCCTGAAGCGGATTGCTGAGCTTTACGGCGATTACCAGCAACGCTTGAAAGCCGCCAACGCGGTGGACTTTGACGACATCATTTTGCTGACGGTCCAGCTTCTGCAGCAGTTTGAGGAGGTGCGGGACTACTACCAGCGCAAATTCCGCTATGTCCTCATCGACGAGTACCAGGATACCAACAATCTGCAGTATCTTTTGGCCTCCCTCCTGGCCGGACGCTACGAAAACATCTGCGTGGTGGGCGACGATGACCAGAGCATCTACCGCTTCCGCGGCGCGACGATCCAGAATATCCTGGACTTTGAAAAGCAGTTCCATGGTGCGAAGGTCATCCGTCTGGAGCAGAATTACCGCTCAACCCAGTCTATCCTGGACGCTGCCAACGCTGTCATTTCCAATAACTTGGGTCGAAAGGGCAAACAGCTTTGGACAAAAAACGGTGTCGGCGAGAAGATCCTCCACTACGAGGCAGCCAACGAGAGTGACGAAGCGGCTTTTGTTGCCAACAATATTCTCTCCGAGTCCAAGGGACGGCATCTGAACGACTTCGCCATTCTCTATCGCACCAACGCCCAGTCCAACGCCCTCGAATATGCTTTTAAGCGCAGCGGTGTGCGCTACCGCATCATCGGTGGCACCCGCTTCTTTGACCGGGCCGAGGTCAAGGATATGCTGGCCTATCTCTGGGTCATCAATAACCGGGCCGACGACCTGCGCCTCAAGCGCATCCTCAACCAACCGCCCCGGGGCA
>CAMFZO010000146.1 GCA_946006895.1 uncultured Clostridia bacterium
GGTGGCGCAGGAAGCGCCCATCTGCCCCGTTGTGTTCAAAAGCTACGCAGTTTACGTGACTCGCGGCAAGATTACGAGTCTGACGCCGACGGTGGACAATGTGTTCCACGATTCGGCCTCGGCGCGAAGCCTTGCCGACGCGGATAAGACCTACGAAAACGCCGATCCAACGATGGACTAAACCAAAGGAAAAACGCCGTGCGCCCGTTAAAGCCGCCCACGGCGTTTTTTCTTGCATTATACAGGGAATTGTGGTAATATGCTAAAAGAGAAACTATGTTTGGAGATGCAGCCATGACGGAATATGTCAACGAAACAAACCTGGCCGAATATGAAGCCTTTGTCGAGAGCCACCCAAAGGGCCATTTCGCCCAGAGCGTCCTCTGGGCAAAGCAGAAGCCTGCCTGGGAGTGGAAAGCCATCGTCTGCCGCGACGAGGCGGGAAAAATCAAGGGCAGTATCGCCTTTTTGATCCGGAAAATGCCCGTGGTGCGCAAAAAGATGATGTACGCCTGCCGTGGCCCCGTCTGCGATCTGGACGACCGCGCCACCTTCGGCGAGTTGATGACGGCGGCCCGGACTCTTGCGAAGGAGGAAAAGGCCTATGTCATCAAGATCGACCCGGACGTGCCCTCCGGCAACACGGAATTTGCCAAACTCCTGACGGAGTTTGGATTCCGCACCCGCGACACGGGCAAGAATTTTGAGGCCATCCAGCCGAAATATGTATTCCGCCTCTATCTGAACGGCCGCAGCGAGGAAGAACTCATGGCCTCCTTCCATCAGAAATGGCGCTATAACATCCGTCTGGCGGTGAAAAAGGGCGTGGAGGTCAGGCTCTGCGGCAAGGAAATGGTGCCGGATTTTGCCCGCATCATGGTGGAGACCGGCGTCCGCGACAATTTTGCCACCCGTCCGCCGGAGTATTTTGCCGCCATGCTGGACAATCTGGGCGACAAGTGCCGCCTGTATATGGCCTTCCATGAGGGGCAGCCCATCGCCGGCACCCTGGCTATCCACTATGGCGACAAGGTCTGGTATCTCTACGGCGCCAGCTCCAACGAGCACCGCAACCTCATGCCCAACTATCTGCTCCAGTGGAACATGATCCAGTGGGCGGTGGAGACGGGCAGCCGCGTCTACGATTTCCGCGGCGTTTCCGGCGACCTGTCGGAGGACAACCCCCACTACGGCCTCTACCGCTTCAAAAAGGGCTTCGGCGGCGAATTTACTGAGTTCATGGGCGAGTATGACTACGTGCTCAATCGCCTGTCCTATTTCATCGCCGAGAAGGGCGCTCTGGCCTACAAGGGCGTCGCGGCCAAGCTCTATATGCTCAAAAACCGCAAGAAAAACTGATACTGATTCTTGATTAAACTTTTTAATCAAGAATCAGTATTCATCGGTGATTGGTATGACCCTGTGATTCGGAGGGAAGCGCATGAACACATATGTGGTGAAACGTGATATTCTGGAGCAGAATATCCGGCAACTGAAAAAGCAGGCGAAGGGCGTGCCCATCTGGGCGGTGGTCAAGGGCGACGGCTACGGACTGGGAGTGCTGTCTCTGGCGGAAACCTTGTCGGAGGAGGGCATCGACCGCTTCTGCATCACCGATGTCCGCGAGGCGGAGATCCTGCGGGAAAACGGCTTTG
Organism: uncultured Clostridia bacterium; assembly: GCA_946006895.1. Taxonomy (GTDB): domain Bacteria; phylum Bacillota; class Clostridia; order Oscillospirales; family Oscillospiraceae; genus JAZOXB01. Next base: position 1,656 of record CAMFZO010000146.1, read on the forward strand.
ACGACGCGCAGATTCTGATGCTCCGCGCCGTTTCTGACCGCAGAGAGCTGAACCGCCTGCTGGACCTGCGGGTCATTGTGACCGTCGGCTCCCGGGAGGCGGCGCTGCTTCTCGACGGGATCGCGGCCGAACGGGCGGACGTGGCCCAGGTGCATCTGAAGATCGATACCGGCATGGGCCGTTTCGGCTTCCTGCCAGAGCAGACGGACGAGATCATCGGCCTATACAATACCTGCAAAAACCTGGTGTTCTGCGGCATTTTCACCCATTTCAACTGCGCCATCAACGACGAAAAGCTGACTCGGGAGGAGTTTGCCGTTTTCCAAAGCGTGGTGGACAGGATCCGTGCAGCGGGCCTGGAAACGGGAACGGTCCACTGCTGCAACTCCGCCGCTTTTTTGAAATACCCGGAGATGCACCTGGACGGTGTGCGCCTTGGCTCGGCGATTTTGGGCCGTATGCCCTTCCGCACCAAGCTCCATCCCGTCGGCTACGCGGAAATACCCATCGACGAGGTGCGCGTCCTGCCGAAGGGACACACCACGGGCTACTGCGCGCTTTGGCGTGCCAAGCAGGATACCAAAGTGGCCATCCTGCCTGTCGGCTGGTATCACGGCTTCCGCGTGAGCTGCCAGCTTGACATGAGCCGCCGGCTGGACTGCCTGCGCACGGCCTTTTCCGCCGTCAAGCAGTTCCTGCGCCCCAAGCGGTCCACGGTGGAGATCGGCGGCAGAGCCTGCCCGGTCATCGGTGCCGTGGGGATGCTCCATTGCGCGGTGGATGTCAGCGGTGTCGAGTGCAAGGCCGGTGACCTTGCCACGGTGCAGATCAATCCGCTCCACGCCAAGGGCCTCCCGGTGGTGTTCCGCTGAGGGACGACCGTGGTGCATACATTATTATAATGAAACCCCGGTGCGCCGCGAAACTCGCAGGACGCACCGGGGTGTTCTGTTATGTTCCAAAATAACTGAAATGCATATAGTCCACCGCGCTGCTCCAGTAGGCACCCTGGGTGAAGCCGTATTTGGCGAAGATTTTCGCCACTTCGCCGTCCAGGGGGATGGAGTAGGGGTCCTCGCCGGGCTTCCAGTAGCTGCCGACGGTCTGCCCGGTGGAGGGATTATAGTAGTAGTTTTCCTCGGGATTGATGTCGATGGCGCAGCCGATGGTGTGCTCCGAGCGCCCGCCGTGACTGAAGCCGCCGACATAGTGAATGGGGAATTTTTCCTCCCCGTTATAGATTTCCTCAAAGATCTGCTGCACCGTCGGTGCAAGATTCTTGTGGACCAGGACGGTGAACTGCCGGGTGTATTTTTCGCCGTCGCTGCCGATGTCCCAGGTGCGCACCGTGATCTCCGCCATATCGGCGGCGGCTCTGGCGTAGTCCTCCTCGCTGTAGACGCCGTCGTCACCGGCGTAATAGAGCCTGGGGTCATTGACCACCTCGCCGAATAAGCGCAGGCATTTTTCCAGCCGGGTCTCGTCGGCGCTGGCCAGCGTGTCGCTGGCACAGATGACCGTGCAGGAGGCGCTCAGACCGTTGGGCGCATAAGCGGTGATTTCCGCCTTGCCCAAGCCGACGCAGGTGACCGCTCCGTTTTCGTCCACAGTCATGACCGACGGGTCGGAGCTTTTCCAGATCAGGCTGACGGAAGCGGCCTCTGCCGGCGTGATGACCGGCTGAAGGACCTGGGTCTGCCCCATTTTCAGCGTCACCTCCGCCGGAGTAAACTCCATGGTCTCCGGCAGGACCGGTGTCTGGTTCGAGCGGAGCAGCGCGTCATAGAGACGGCAGAACACCGTGGCACATTCGGCGCGGCTGGAGGTCTTCAGAGGAAGAAAGGAGATGGAGCCGTCGGCGTTGGGCAGACCGTTGAGAATGCCCATCTGCCGCAGAATGTCCACGGATTCCGCCGCCCAGGGCGCAATGTCTGCCTCGTCGGCAAAGCCGTCGGGAATGACCTGCGCCTGATCCGGTGCCAGCAGCTCATGGCCCATTTTCCGCACATAAAAGGCGATGAGCTTGGCCATCTGTTCACGGGTGACAGGCGTGTCCGGCGCAAAGGTCGTGGGGCTTGTACCGTCCACGATGCCGTTGCAGACCGCCCAGGAGATGTAGGGCGCGTAATACATATCCGTCGCCACGTCAGTGAAAAACTGCGGCGCTTTGTCGCTGCTCCAGGCTGCCGGGTCCACGCCCTCCATGCGTCCCAGGACCGTCACGAACATACCGCGGGTCATGGTGCTCTCCGGCTCAAAGGAGGTGCTGCTGACGCCGTTGAACAGCTCCAGGGCGACAGCCTGGTCTATGTAGTCCCTGGCCCAATGGCCGTCGGTGTCGGAAAAGGCCCGTACCGTCGGGATCGCCGCCAGCAGCATCAGCAGCGCCAGCAGCGTCGAAATCAGCCGGTTTTTCATGAAGATCATCCTTTCGTGGTATATTATGTCTACCACCATCATAGCCCTTTTTCAGAAAAAATGCAAGCGGAGAAATTTTCCTCCGGAAAAACCAAGAAAGACGCAAAAAATCTTTGAAAAAAAGAAAAAATATGCTTGACAGCGAAAAAGTGGTGTGGTATTATATCAAAGCTGTCCGCGAGGCAGCGGTGTACCTTGTAAATTAAACAACGAGAAACATGAGAAACACCTTGGACA
>CAMFZO010000147.1 GCA_946006895.1 uncultured Clostridia bacterium
CACCTAAGCCTTCGTCGGCAGCGTCAGATGTGTATAAGAGACAGATCGACGCCTATCCGGAATCTGAGGAGGCGCAGGAGCTGCTGCACCAGGAGGCGGAATACCTCAGCACCGGTGTGATCAATCTGACCAATCTTGTTTCGGTGGACACGGTGCTGCTGGCGGGCGATCTGCTTTACGGCGTGGAGCTGATCGCGCCGCTGATGGAGGAGCTGATCAATGCGCGGATCCTCCACGGCCATGTTTCCGTGCTGCCCTCCATGCAAACGCCGGACATCAAGATCCTTGCCGCGGCGGACGCGGCGTTCAGACGTTCTCTGATCGTATGATATTTGATACTTTGCCAATGGACAGTCCCGAAGCCGGGGCTGTCCATTGTGATTGTACTGCCTGATTTTCAAGTTGTTATATCAAATTTATGATTCCTTATTCATTATTAACAAAAGCGCGGCGGAATTCCCGTCAAAACGGAGAAAGGCGGAGGAACGGCGGATTTTTTGTTTAACCGCTTGACATAAGAATCCGTTTAGAATATAATTTAGTCAGTAAAAAGTATACTGCGGGAAAAGATTTTTGGAGGGGACCTTATGAGAAAGAAACTGATCTGGATCCTGGTTGCCGTTGCGCTGCTGATTGCCGGCGGCGTGACGACAGCCGTGCTTCTTCGCAGCGGCGACACGGGAAACAGTGACATTATAAAGGGAGATACCGCCCCCGTCACGGACGGCAACTGGCAACTGACGAACGAATGGACGATCGAACGTGCGGAAAGCGGCGAGGAGACTCTGAGGGTCACGGCGCAGGAGGATTCGACGGCGTGGAACAGCTTCTTCAAGCTTTATGAGGAGTGGACGGTCTCCGTCGATCTGGATCTGACGGAGCAGCACGGTGATACGGACTGTATGCGCCTTGCGTTCGGAGATCAGTTCAATAATGTCTGCGCGGTGGCATCTGCGGAGTACCGCAACGGACAGGTCCTTCTGAAAGCGGATGTCCTGAATTACAACGGTTGGAAAACGATGTATACGGCGGATGCCTGGGCAGACTACGACCCGGAGCAGCCCATCACGCTTTGCGTGAAGCGTGTGAGCGGCGCAAGAAAGCTTGCGCTGTCCCTTGCACAAGGGGATAACATACTGGCTGAGGGCACGACACGCACCATCTCCGACGAGGTGATGGACATGATCGGACGCGCTGCGGTGAGTGTTTACGGCACCGTTGGCGAATTTACCAATTTCAGCGTGCAGGCGGCACGTCCGAAGGTGGACCTCAGCAAAAACTCTGACGGCATCATAGAGGCTGAGCCCAACGTTCCCACGGAGGATTGGCTCCTGGGCGAGGGCGCGGTGCATAACATCCTCGACGGAGGTTCGGCCATCATCATCGACGGCGAGGGAGAAAAGCTGGCATGGAACGCCGCCACCGAGCTGGGCGACGAATGGACGCTGTCCTGCTTTGTCGAATTCGGCAAGGGCTACCGGGATTCCGTCTGCGCACGTTTTATGTTCGGCGCCAACGCGGAACTGCCCGGCAGTGTGGCAGGACTGATCACGGTGAACTACACGAACAGCCAGGTCAACCTGGAAGCCCAGGACAAAGAGGGTGACAGCTGGATTACCACGGCCAACTCCATGGGCTGGAAAAATGTGAGTGCCCGCCATATCCGCGTGGTCATTGCAAAGTACGCGGGGATCAACCGCCTGGCCATCTTCCTCTACGATGAGGACAGGCTGGTCTATTCCACCTTTACCGACGAGATGGAAGCAAAGCAGATGGAGAAATACAAGCACTTCGGCGTGATGGTGTTCTCCTCTCAGGTGCGCTTCAGCCAGTTTGAACTGAGCGACACGGCGGATCCCTCCATCATGCCCTCCATGGCCGAACGGGTATACCCGCATGTCTCCAATCTTACCGTTCCCGACGGTGAAAGCACAAAGAACTGGGCGCTGAGCAAGCACACCACTTTCTTCCACGAGAACGGCAAGGAAGCCATGGTCATCGACTCCAAGGGAGAGGAATTCAGCTACTATACTGCCCATTCCATCGACGGCGCCTGGTCCATGTCGGCGCGGGTGGACTTCGGCACCTACTATTCCGATACCGCAGGCGTCCGTGTCTCCTTTACCACTGCCGAGAAGGACTTTGCTGGCCTGCTGACGGTCAAATATTCTCCTGACAGCGGCGGAACGCTGAATGTCAATATGCAGACCTACATTCCCGCAACGGACGGCTGGAACGATATTCTCAAGACCGGCTGGGAAAAGGGAGATACGGCGTTCTACCTGAATCTCAGCGGCGACGCCTCCGGCAAACTGACGGTGCAGCTGGTCGGCGCCAACACCGGCAAGACCATTATAGAAGAAACGGTCACGCTGGATAAAGACACGCTCTCCCGTATGAAGGTGATCGGTCTGGCGACCCTCGCGGCACAGAGCAAGTACTCAGAGATCGAAATGAACCTCACCGGCGGCGCCGTCGAAATGTCCGGCACCTCCGATCCCGGCAATAAAACGATGTATCCGCTGACCTACGGAGCGCCTGCCGCCTCGAGCGAATGGGAGACGGAAAGCGGCATCGTGTATACCTCCGACGGCGCGCTGGTCGCGGATACGGCCGGCAACGCCTACGCCTATAATCTGTCGAACACCATTGCAGACGGCTTTACGATTTCGACGGACATTCTCTTCGGAAAGCTGGATTCCAACGGCGTCTGCACGGCCCGTATCGCCCTGTCGGACCAGTTCCACAGTATGATCGGCCTGTTCTCCATCAAGTTCTCCGAGAATTTTGAGGTCATGGTCGAGGGACAGTACAACGACAACGGCACCTGGGTCAACTGTATCACGGACAACCGCTGGCGTGAGGTGCAGGACAACCGTGTCCATGTCATCCTGTCGCGGGCGGCAGGCAGCGACACCTGCACCCTGAGTATTTCGGATTACAGCGGCAAAAATGTGTTCTACGGCAGCCTGACGATGCCCGGCCGCGTTGCGCGTAAGATCGTCGCCTTTGGACTGGGCGCCGACAAATCCAGCGCGAAATTTACCAATATGTACTGCAAGCTCTCCGGCAAGCAGGAAAACACCGGAACGATCGAAGACTACGGCATGCTCCCCATTTCCGAGGGGACCGAGGCGGCAACGTCCCGCTGGATCATGGAAAACGGCGCTACCTACCGCAGCGGTGACGCGCTTCTCATCGAGGGCAAGGAGGTCTATGCGAGAGACGGCGACGTGAGGTTCTCCAACGGCTTCTCCATCACCACCGACATCCAGTTCGGCTCTTTGGATAAGGACGGCGTCTGCACGGCCCGTATCGCGCTGCTGGACAAGTCCGGCAGCAAGGTGAGCATCCTGACCTACAAATTCTCCCAGAACTTTGAGGTCATGGTCCAGGGCGAATATGACAGCGGCTCGGGCTGGATCAACTGCGTCAAGGACACCGGCTGGCGCAAGGTGCAGGACAACCGGCTCCATGTTGTCGTGGAGCGCGAGGATGACAGCACCGCGCTGAAGCTCAGAGCCTATGACTTCGCGGGCAACGAGGTCTTTTCTGAGACTTGTGTGCTGCCCTATTCCGTCGCCGCGAAGATCGCCGGCTATGAACTGGGCGTCGATAATTCTACGGTGAAATACTCTTACATTTATACCTACGCCTCCGATACGGAGCTGCCGCCGCAGCAGATGATTCCGATTACGGAGACCGGAAGTCTCACAGGCGGCAGTAGCTGGACGGCAGGCAGCGGCGTGAAGGAATATTCCGACGGCTCTCTGATTTTGGAAAGCTCCGGCGCGGATGTGTTCTCCTACCGCAGCGGGCTGACGATTTCCGACGCCTTTACCCTCACGGCCAAGCTGCACTTTGGAAAACTTGACAGCGAGGGAGTCAGCACCGCCCGCATCGTCCTGACTGACAGCAGCAAAAACATGGTCGGACTGTTTACCGTTAAATTCTCCGACAGCTTTGAGGTGATGGCAGAGGGCGAGTATACCAGCAGCGGAAGCTGGAAAACAATCCTGAGCGGCACAGGCTGGCAGAGCGTTGCGGATAACATCGTCACCGTGAAACTTGCGCGTCAGTCCGGCAGCGGCAGCTATATCCTCACTGTGACGGACAGCTCCGGTGCGACGGTGCTGAGCGCAGCTTCCACCGCAATGCCCGACGAGATCAATCAGAAGATCACGGGGATCGGCCTGGGTGCGCGGAACACGGAGGTCAAATTCTCCGATATTGACATCAATACGGAGGCGGCCGAACCGGATCAGCCGGACATTGCCGACGGCGAAGAAAGCATCGTGATCGGTACC
>CAMFZO010000148.1 GCA_946006895.1 uncultured Clostridia bacterium
GTATAGTCCTTGCCGGTGCAGTATGCTTTCGCGGCGCTGTCCGTATCGTCCGTCTCAATCTCTGAAACGAAAACGTCCCGCATCTGGTTGTTGCTGCACTGGTTGAATATTTCGCGGATCAATTCATAGGTCATCACCAGGTACCTCCAGAGTAAATCGTCCGATCTTGCAGTTCCGGAATTCCTCCAGCAGGATCCTCGCCATACGTTCCGTGTCGATCTCGCCTTTGGAAAGGAGGAAGCCGCGCTTTCTTCCGGCCTCGGTCAAAAGCTCCCAGCCGGATACGTCCTCCGGGAGGTCGATCTTATACCGCTGCCGCAGAGCCTCCGGGTAACGCCGCCAGAGAAGCGCAATCAGGTGGCAGGCCAGCGTCTCCACATCGAGAATGTCGTCCTTTACCGCCCCGGTGTAGGCAAGGCGGCGGCCGACCTCCTCATCGTCAAACTTGGGCCACAGGATACCGGGGGTGTCCAGAAGCAGCAGCCCCTTGTCCACCGTCACCCACTGCTTTCCGCGGGTCACGCCGGGACGGTTTTCCGCCTTGGCGCCCTTGCGGCCTGAGACCTGATTGATAAAGGTGGACTTCCCCACATTTGGAATGCCAACGATCATGAGCTTCAGCGGCTTGTTGACAAAGCCGCGCTCCTGGTAGCGTTGCAGCTTTTCCGACAAAAGCTCCCGCACTGCCGGGATGAAACGGTCGATGCCCTTGCGGCTTTTGCAGTCGGTCCGCAGAACCGTCAGTCCCCGGGCCTTATAATACTCGCTCCATTTCGCTGTGGCGTCAGGGTCTGCCAGGTCGGTACGGTTCAGGATCACCATGCGCGGCTTGCTGCCACAGATGGCGTCAATATCCGGGTTGCGGCTGGAAATGGGGATCCGGGCATCCAGCAGCTCGCACACGGCGTCCACCAGCTTCAGGTCCTCCTCCATCTTCCGGCGGGTCTTGGTCATGTGGCCCGGATACCACTGAATGTTCATTTTATCGTCCATCAGGAAACTACTCCGAAACGGCTGAAATCGCGTTCGCCGGTGATTGCATCCTTGCCGGGCAGGATGATGCACAGGACCTTGCCCAAAACCTGATCCAGCTTGATCTGCCCGATGCTCTCCACCCGGCTGTCGGAGGAATGGTTGCGGTTGTCGCCCATGACGAAGATGCAGTCCTTCTCCACGGTCACCTCCATGGGGACCGCATAAATGGGAAGCATTTCTTCATTGATATAAGGCTCATACAGGACCACGCCGTCCACGCTGACGCAGAGCTCACCGTTGTTGTCGTAGTCGATGCGGACCGTTTGGCCCTCGGTGGCAATGACCCGCTTGACGATGGGTTCGCCGTCGCGGAATTCCAGCTTGCGGGCGACGACAATGTCGCCGTATTCCAGGTCGCCCATAATGACATTGCTTTGCAGGGCGAGATAGTCGCCGTGATACAGGGTGGGCAGCATGGATTCCCCGTTGACCCCCACCAGGCGGACCAGGAAGACGAACACCAACGTGATAGCCGCCAGAATGTAGACCAGATCATGCAGCAGCGAATATATATCGTAAAGGAAGCTCCGCTTTTCTTTCTTTTCTTCCATCAGCGTATCCCTCCATCAAAGTCGTTATATGGGCGCGTCCGCCAGAACCACTGATACGGATTCTTGATGAAAAAGCTTCATCAAGAATCCCGTGTGCTGGCGCACGCTGTGCCGTCTCGTGCAGAATCTGACGCGCCTTCGGCGCTATAAAAAGGTTTTAACCCTTTTTATCAGATTCAAGTATGAGCGTATATTTCTCTGAATAAGTATTATACACGAAACTGCAATGGAAATAAAGATAAAATGTAAAAAATTTTGTGCCGTTTGCTGCGGCCGTCATTTTTTCCGGCAGTCGAAAAAGGGACGGCTCTGCGTCAGTGCACAGAGCCGTCTTCAGTCATGTCAAATGGCTTTCATTCTTGCTTCGCTCTCATTGAGCTGCTGCAGAAGCGCCTCATACTTTTTCGCCTTCTCGCGCTCGGCATTGACTACAGCCTCGGGTGCCTTTGCCACAAAGCCCTCGTTGCTGAGCTTTCCGCGAATGGAGGCAAGCATCTTTTCTGTCTTTTCCTTCTCCTTGGCAATGCGCGCCAGCTCGGTTTCTACGTCCACCAACTGGTTCATGGGCATATAGAGCGACGCGTCATGGGTGACACAGGAGGCCATGCTCTCATGTCCCGCAGGCTCCGTATCGGCAATAACCACCTCGTCTGCATAGGCAAGACGGGTGATGAAGGCCGTGCCGGATGCAAAGACCTCCGGTGTCTTGGTGACGATATACAGGGTGCATTTCTTCGACGGCGGCACGTTCATCTCGGCGCGGCGGTTGCGAATGGCGCGGATAGCGTTCATGATGCTCTCCATAGCGCTCTCCTCCGTCTGGAAGCTCAGATCCTCGCGGAATTTCGGCCATCGGGCAATGATGAGGGCCTCACCCTCATGGGGAATGGCCTGCCAGATTTCCTCAGTAATGAAGGGCATAAACGGGTGCATCAGCCGCAGAAGCTGATCCAGCACGTAAAGCAGCACCTTCTGGGCCGTCAGCTTGCTCTTTTCGTTCTCGCCGTAGAGGCGGGCCTTGGTCAGCTCGATATACCAGTCGCAGTAGCTGTCCCAGATGAAATCATAGACCTTCTGCACAGCAATGCCCAGCTCGTACTTATCCAGATTTTCCGTCACGTCGGCGATCAGGGTGTTGAGCTTGGACAGGATCCACTTGTCGGCAGTCTCCAGCTCGGACAGCGGCGGCAGCTCGCACTTGTCGATACTCAGGTTCATCATCACATAGCGGCTGGCGTTCCAGAGCTTGTTGGCGAAGTTGCGCATTGCCTCACAGCGTTCCACATAGAAGCGCATATCGTTGCCGGGCGAGTTGGCGGTGATCATGTTCATCCGCAGGGCGTCGGAGCCGTAGCGGTCGATCATCTCCAGCGGGTCGATGCCGTTACCCAGAGACTTGGACATCTTGCGGCCCTTGTCGTCGCGGACCAGGCCGTGGATCAGGACCGTATGGAAGGGCGGCTTTCCCGTCTGCTTGCAGCCGGAGAAGATCATCCGCGCCACCCAGAAGAAGATGATGTCGTAGCCGGTGACCAGGACATCCGTCGGGTAGAAATACTTGTAGTCCTCCGCGTCAGTGTCGGGCCAGCCCAGGGTCTCAAAGGGCCACAGGGCCGAGGAGAACCAGGTGTCCAGCACGTCCTCGTCACGGGCGATATTCTTGCTGCCGCACTTTTCGCAGACGGTGGCATCCTCACGGGAGACGGTCATGTGGCCGCAGTCGGCGCAGTACCACGCAGGGATCTGATGTCCCCACCAGAGCTGGCGGGAGATACACCAGTCGCGGACATTCTCCATCCAGTTGGTGTAGATCTTGGTGAAGCGCTCCGGGACGAACTTGGTCTCGCCCTCGTTGACCACACGGAGCGCCTCCTCCGCCAGGGGCTTCATCTTGACGAACCACTGAGCGGAAATGATGGGCTCCACGTCGCGGTGGCAGCGGTAGCAGGTGCCCACATTATGATTGTAAGGCTCCACCTTCACCAGGTAGCCGCCGGCCTCCAGGTCGGCAACGATCTGCTTTCTGGCCTCATAGCGGTCCAGGCCCTGGTACTTGCCGCCGAACTCATTGACCACGCCCTTGTCGTCCAGCACGCGGATGACCTCCAGGTTGTGGCGCAGACCAACTTCAAAGTCGTTGGGGTCGTGAGCGGGGGTCATCTTGACGCAGCCGGTGCCGAAGTCCATCTCCGCATAGTCGTCAGCGACCACGGGGATCTCCTTGTTGACCAGCGGCAGAATGACTTTTTTGCCGACAATATCCTGATAGCGCTCATCGTTAGGGTTGACGCAAACGCCGCTGTCACCCAGCATGGTCTCCGGGCGGGTGGTGGCAACAATGACCTCGCCGCTGCCGTCGGCAAGCGGATAACGGATGTGCCAGAGGTTACCGGGCTTGTCCACGTATTCGACCTCGGCATCGGACAGAGCCGTCACGCAATGAGGGCACCAGTTGATGATGCGGCTGCCCTTGTAGATCAGTCCCTGCTCATAGAGGTTGACAAACACCTCGCGGACAGCGGCGGAACAGCCCTCGTCCATAGTGAAGCGTGCGCGGTCCCAGTCGCAGGAGGCACCCAGCTTTTTCTGCTGCTGGACGATACGGTCGCCGTACTGGCGTTTCCAGTCCCAGACCCGTTCCAGGAATTTTTCACGGCCCAGGTCGTAGCGGGTCAGGCCCTCCTTGCGCAGCTCTTCCTCCACCTTGATCTGGGTGG
>CAMFZO010000149.1 GCA_946006895.1 uncultured Clostridia bacterium
TGTTTATAAGAGACTGGTATACGCATAAGAAAAGGGTGCGCTGCCGATCGGCAGCGCACCCTCATAATAAGGGAATCGCCCCCGGTCGATCAAGACCGGGGGCTTTGCTGTTATAACAACCACAACCCGCTGCCGTCGGCTTATCTGCGGAGACTTCCGCAGCATCGGCAGCGCGAGAACAGGAAAAGGGAGGAAAACCTGTCCTCTGGTTATATCATAGCATAAGGGGCGGGAAAGGTTGTGAACAAACCGTAAAGGAAGTGAAACAATTTTTCGTCCCTTTGCGTTTTGTCAGCGTTCCTCTCGGAAATAGGGAAGACCCAGGGAGGAAGGCGGCTGATCCTCTTTTCTGCGGCGCAGGGAAACCATAATAAGGACCAGCAGCGTAAAGGCGTAGGGGAGCATCTTGAACAGCTCGATGGAGCTTCTGCTCAGACCGCCGATGTAGTTGTAGGCCCAATAGAGAACGCCGAAGAGGTAGGCACCCCAAATGGCCCGCAGGGGCTTCCAGGTGGCGAAGATGACCAGCGCGACGGCCAGCCAGCCCAGCGCTTCGATAGTGCCCTGATTCTCCCAGGTGCCGCGGATATAGTTCATGACGTAGTAGGTACCGCCCAGGCCGGAGATGGCCGCGCCAATGCAGGTGGCAAGGTATTTGTACTTGGTGACGTTGATGCCGGCCGCATCAGCCGTGGCGGTGTTTTCACCCACGGAGCGCAGGCTCAGACCGGTGCGGGTCTTGCGGAGGAAGTACCACAGCAGGACAGCGAAGATCAGCGCCACATAAGTCAAAAAGCCGTAGGAGAAGAGCAGAGAGCCAAGTCCCAGCTTGCCGGTAAAGCCGTCGAAGAAGTTGACCAGCTTCTCGGAGTATCTGCCGAAGATCTCGCTGGTGACGTTGACCTTGACCTGGCCGACGCCGCCGGCCAGCTTGTTCAGGCTGCCGCCGAAGAAGTTGCCGACGCCGGAGCCGAAGATCGTCAGTGTCAGGCCGGTGACGTTCTGGTTGGTACGCAGGGTAATGGTCAGGAAAGCGTAGATCAGACCGCCGAGAGCAGCGGCAACCAGAGTAGCTACCAGACAGAGTACCACGCATACCGCCGCCGACGGAGTGATACCGGCGTTGACGCAGTAGACGTTTTCATACATAAAGGTGGCCGAAAGTCCCGCGATACCGCCCAGGTACATGATGCCGGGAACGCCCAGGTTCAGGTTGCCGCCCTTTTCCGTGAGGATCTCACCCAGGGCGCCGAACATGATGACGGTGCCGAAAATGACGGCCGAGTGCAGCAGCGTCGGGAAGGAAGTCAGGAAACTCATGAAACCACTCATAGATTAACCCTCCTTATGGGAGCCGCGGAGCTTCAGCTTGTAGTTGATGAAGAACTCGCTGCCGAGGATGAAGAACAGCACGATGCCGGAGATGATCTCCGAGGCGTACTCGTTGAGCTGGAAATCGGTGGCGATCTGGATGGCGCCCTTGCTGAGGAAGGTCAGCAGAGCGGAGATCAGCAGCATGATAAAGGGATTCATCTTTGCCAGCCAGGCGACGATAATGGCGGTAAAGCCGCGGCCGCCGGCGGTGCTGATGGAGATGGTATGGGAGACGGCAGACACGGCCAGGAAGCCGGCAAAGCCGCAGACCGCGCCGGAAATGGCCATAGTGCGCATATAGACGCGGTTTACGCGGATGCCTGCATAACGGGCGGTGTTCTCCGAGTCACCGACGACGGCGATCTCATAGCCCTGCTTGGAGTATCGCAGGTAGGCCCACATGGCGGTGCACAGGGCCAGAACGATGAGAACGGTCCAGAGGTAGTCGCCGTTGTAGCCCTTGCTGAGCAGGTTGCCGATCCAACCGGTCTTGGTGTCGCTGTTGACGATGCCGACGGTGTTGGAGCCGAAGGGGTTCTCCCATTTTGCCACGCAGAAGGCGGTAAAACGGATGGCAATATAGTTCATCATCAGGGTGAACAGGGTCTCGTTGGTGTTCCACTTGGCCTTGAAGAAGCCGGGAATCAAGCCCCAGATACCGCCCAGCACAAGGGCTGCGGCGATCATGCAGACAAAGAGGAGAACGTCGGGCATTTTTCCAGCGAAGTTGCGCATGAAGAACATGGCACCGATGGCGCCCACCAGCATCTGGCCTTCCGCGCCGACGTTCCAGAAGCGCATCTTGAAGGCAGGCGCCAGACCGATGGCGATGCAGGTGAGGATCATCATGTCGCGCAGGAAATACTGGAAGCGCTTGCCGAACAGGTTGAACGGGTCACCGAAGGTGCCCTTCGCCATGGAGACATAGACGTCAATGGGGTTCAGGCCGACGATGGCGAGAATGACGATGGCGGTAGCAATCAGGGAGAGAAAGATCGCGATACCGCGGATCAGCACCGATTTGCCAAAGCTGATGCTGTTACGTTTGGAAATGCGGATCATTGTGCATCCTCCCTTCTGAATTGCGTCATCATCAGACCGATTTCTTCCTTGGTGGTGGCGGAGGCGTCAACGATGCCGCTGACCTGACCGCCGCAGAGGACCAGGATCCGGTCGCACAGCTCCAGGAGCACGTCCAGGTCCTCGCCGACGTAGATGACGGCGACGCCCTTCATCTTTTGCTCCGTGAGCAGGTTGTAGATGGTGTAGGAGGTGTTGATATCCAGGCCGCGGACGGCATAGGCGGTCATCAGCACCGTGGGGTTCGAGGCGATCTCACGGCCAACCAGAACCTTCTGCACGTTGCCGCCGGACAGACGGCGCAGGGGGGTGCGGTTGATGTCGGGGGTGACGACCTCCAGATCCGAGACGATCTTTTCCGACAGGGAAGTGGGGACCTTGCGATCCGTAAAGGGACTTTTGCCGATGCGGTAAGTACGCAGCTTGATGTTGTCGATGATATTCATGCTGCCCACCAGGCCCATGCCGAAGCGGTCCTCAGGAACGAAGGACAGCAGCACACCGCTGTTGATGATGTCCAGCGGGTCCATGCCGTTGAGGAGCTTGTCGGTGCCGTCGGGGGCGATGTAGTGGACCTCCGCGCCGGGCTCCATCTTCTGCAGGCCGGCGATGGCTTCCAGCAGCTCCTTCTGGCCGGAGCCTGCCACGCCGGCAATGCCCAGGATCTCGCCGCCCATGGCGGTGAAGGTCACGTCGTCCAGCTTTTTGACGCCCTCCTTGTCCTTGACGCTCAGGTGTTCGATCCGGATGCGTTCTTTCAGGTCCGGATTCTTCGGCCGGTCGATGTTCAGCGAGACGCTGCGGCCCACCATCATATCCGTCAGGGACTGCTGGGTGGCTTCCGCCGTGTTGACGCAGCCGATGTAGCGGCCCTTGCGCAGAACGGCGACCCGGTCGGAGACTGCCAGCACCTCGTGGAGCTTGTGGGTGATGATGATGATCGCCTTGCCGTCGGCGCGCATATTGCGCATGACGGAGAAGAGCTTATCCGTCTCCTGCGGGGTCAGGACGGCGGTGGGCTCATCGAGAATCAGCACGTCCGCGCCGCGGTATAGCACCTTGACGATCTCGACGGTCTGCTTCTGCGAGACGGACATTTCGTAGACCTTCTTGTCCGGGTCGATCTCAAAGCCGTAGCGGTCCGCGATCTCCGCAACTGCCTTGCGGATGGAGGCGCGGTCCAGCTTGCCCTTGTCTCCCTCCAGGCCGAGGACGATGTTTTCGGCCGCGGTAAAGACGTCGACCAGCTTGAAATGCTGGTGGATCATACCGATGCCCTGGTGGAAGGAGTCTTTCGGCGACCGGATGGATACGGGCTTGCCGTCTACGAGGATCTCACCCTCGTCAGGGTAGTAAATGCCGCCGAGCATATTCATCAGCGTGGTTTTTCCGCTGCCGTTTTCACCGAGCAGAGAGAGAATTTCGCCCTTGCGGAGGGACAGCGTGATGTCGTTGTTTGCAACGACAGAGCCAAAGCGCTTGGTAATATGGCGAAGCTCGATCGCGTACTCGGAAGCGGTTTCCGGGGTGTTGGCAGCGTCTGGGATTTTGATGTTGTCAACAGTTTCCAAGGCAGTCATCCTTTCTTTAGAGAGTGCAAAGCAGTCATCATGCAATATTTTCATACTTTACCGTTTCATCATATCACAAAACGGGGAAAAAGTAAAACAGAATCCGAAAAAAAGTTGGCGGCAGTCCCACTCTGATTTTTACAGAAAAAGTTGGATATTTTTAAGAATTATGAAATAATTTAGGGAATAGTGCCGGTTAAAATTCTGTCTCTTATACACATC
>CAMFZO010000150.1 GCA_946006895.1 uncultured Clostridia bacterium
ACACGACATACGATTATTTGTTTTTTGCCTCTACCCCAACTATTGACATAGAGCCATTTTTTATGAGATCGTCCGTCATGTGTGCACAGGAAAGCAGCCTGTTCATCCAGGCTTTTGATCGTTTTTTATGCTTTGGATGCACCTTCCAGTGATGCAAAAAGTTAACATTTTTTGGTCAGAATTTATGTTTACACTGGTGGGTAAGTATGATATAATAGGCCAGCGCGGTTTAGAAATAAAGGAATACCGCCGGTTTTCCGGCCATGCCGGAAAACGAAAACACGTGCGTCCCATCATGATCCGTACAGCGGTCATGATTTCCGATTCTTACAAGGAGGTGTTGCTCCATCGAGGGCTTCGACAAGGATTACTTTGAGTTTCCGGATGACATCGAGCAGCCGGAAGAGATCAGAGAGAATCAACCAAAAAAGAAGAAGAAAAAGAAAAAACGCAGCGCTCTGCGTATCTTTGCCATTCTCCTTTGCATTGTTCTGTTCTGCGAGCTGTTGTACTGCTTCGTAGTTTTTACCGACATCGGCGCCATCAAATCCCTGCGGGAGGACTTTATTGGCACCGCGCTGGAGACCAATTCCCACCGCTGGATCGCAGACTATTTTCTGCCGAAATACATGGTTGACAATGTTTCAGCCAAAATGCAGTATATCAAGAATTCCCAGGTCGGCGTCAACAGTGAGCGTCCGACGCCCAGCGAATCCACCGCGCCCACGGAAACCTCTGAGCTTCCAGCAGAGAGCACGGAGGAGACCGAGCCTGATGTGAACGCCGCCGAGGAGGCTTTCTACGAACTGTTCTGGGAGCTGAACCGCAGTTCCTTTGAGGACTATCTGGACGAGCATCCGGACGTTCTGGCCAACGGTTGGGAGAATATCTATATCAACGAAGCGGGCCTTTATGATGAAGGCACCACCATCTACACCTCTCAGGGTGAGCAGGTCCTTGCGGTGGACGCGAAGAACCGGATCCTGTTAGTTCGCGTCACCGGTACCGGCTATCTGGGCGTCCTGGCCATCTGCAAGGACCCGTCCCAGCTTCGCTGCGAAGCCTCTGAGGGCATCGGCTCCTACGGTCAGACCATGGGTGAGATCGTTGAGAGAAGCGGCGGCGTTATCGGCATGACCGGCAGCGGCTTCTATGATCCGGGCGGAAACGGCAGCGGCGGTATTCTGGCCGGTTATACCATGTGCGAGGGCATCAGCTACGGCATCCACTACAACGAGTCCGGCTACAAGCGCATCGAGCTTGCCACGGACAACCGCTTCTATATCTGCGATTCCAATACCGAAACTACCCCTGACACCACCGACGCAGTGGAATTCTCCCCTGCCCTGATCATCGACGGTGAACTGATGGTGGGCGGCTTCTACGATTGGAACGGAATCAACCCCCGTGCCGCCATCGGGCAGTCCGAACGCGGTGAGATCCTGATGCTGGTCATTGAAGGCCGGCAAGTAGGCCGCTCCATCGGTACCGACGTTGAAACCTGCGCTCACATTCTCAAGCGCCACGAGGGCTACACGGCTATGAGCGTGGACGGCGGCACCAGCGCCGTTATGTACTACGACGGCGAGTATGTCACCCGCTGCTCCAACCTGAATATCAGCTCCCGCCTGCTGCCCAACGCCTGGGTCTACGGCAACTACGACGAATAACGACAAGTTGCGCTGCAAAATGCCAAAATTTTGCAGCGCACTCTTTTTTCCATCATTCTCGCGTTGACAACCGCAGCAGTTTTTTGTATAATACGGATAGAATAAGGGAAGATTGGTTGTTCGGTCTCTCTGTTTCCATTTGTTATTATTTTGCGTCTTTTACGGCGCAACGGAAAGGAATATTGCAATGATCTACACAACAGAAGTACAGCATATGTGTCCGATCGCAAAGGGCGCATACCACGGCCCGGCTCCCATTCCTGAGGAAGGCAAGTGGGTCCAGGCCAAGCAAATCAGCGACATTTCCGGTTTCACCCACGGTGTCGGCTGGTGCGCACCGCAGCAGGGCGCCTGCAAGCTGACCCTGAACGTCAAGAACGGCATTATCGAGGAAGCTCTCGTGGAAACGCTGGGCTGCTCCGGTATGACCCATTCCGCCGCTATGGCCTCTGAGATTCTCATCGGCAAGACCCTTCTTGAGGCCCTCAATACCGACCTGGTCTGCGACGCCATCAACACCGCCATGCGTGAGCTGTTCCTGCAGATCGTATATGGCCGCACTCAGTCCGCATTCTCCGAGGGCGGTCTTGCCGTCGGCGCTTCCCTGGAAGACCTTGGCAAGGGCCTGCGCAGCCAGGTGGGCACCATGTTCGCCACCAAGGAAAAGGGCCCGCGCTATCTGGAGATGGCCGAAGGCTACTGCACCCGCGTCGCGCTGAACAAGGACGACGAGATCATCGGCTATGAGTTCATCAACCTCGGCAAAATGATGGACTTCATTAAGAAGGGCATGGACGCCAACGAAGCCGTGGAAAAGGCCAAGGGCCACTACGGCCAGTTCGACAACGCCGCCAAGTACATCGACCCGCGTCAGGAATAAGAGAAGGAGGAACGTACAATGGCTTTGTTTGAAAGTTACGAAAGAAGAATCGACAAAATCAACGGTGTCCTCGCCTCTTATGGCATTGGCTCCGTGGAAGAGTGCCGCGACATCTGCAAGGCTGCCGGCTTTGATCCCTATGAGATCGTCAAAGGCATCCAGCCCATCTGCTTTGAAAACGCCTGCTGGGCATACACTGTCGGCGCAGCTATCGCGCTGAAATCCGGCGTGACCTCCGCTGCGGAAGCCGCCAAAAAGATCGGCGAGGGCCTCCAGGCCTTCTGCATCCCCGGCTCCGTTGCTGAGGACCGCAAGGTCGGTCTGGGCCACGGCAACCTGGGTGCCATGCTCCTGAGCGAGGAATCCAAGTGCTTCGCTTTCCTGGCCGGTCACGAGTCCTTTGCCGCCGCAGAAGGCGCCATCGGCATCGTCCGCAACGCCAATAAGGCCCGCAAGAGCCCCCTGCGCGTCATCCTCAACGGCCTGGGCAAGGACGCCGCTCAGATCATCTCCCGTATCAACGGCTTCACCTATGTGCAGACCCAGTTTGACTACTTCACCGGCGAGCTGAAGATTGTCCGCGAGATCCGTTACTCCGAGGGCGAGCGCGCCAACGTCCGCTGCTACGGCGCTGACGATGTCCGCGAGGGCGTTGCCATCATGCACCATGAGGGCGTGGACGTGTCCATCACCGGCAACTCCACCAACCCCACCCGTTTCCAGCATCCTGTTGCAGGCACCTACAAAAAGGAATGCATCGAGCAGGGCAAGAAGTACTTCTCCGTGGCTTCCGGCGGCGGCACGGGCCGTACCCTCCATCCGGACAACATGGCGGCAGGCCCCGCTTCCTACGGCATGACCGACACCATGGGCCGTATGCACTCTGACGCCCAGTTTGCTGGTTCTTCCTCTGTTCCGGCTCACGTCGAGATGATGGGCTTTTTGGGCATGGGCAACAATCCCATGGTCGGCGCTACTGTCGCCGTCGCGGTTGCTGTCGCGGAATCTCTCAAAAAGTAATCGTTAATTCTCCCCTTCCATGGGCAATGTAGCGGTCTGCCACCACAGACCGCTACTTCTATATTATTATATAGTACAAAAATCGGGAACCACTTCTGCTTGGACAGCTCCAAAGGAAGTGATTCCCGGTTTAGCTTTTTATTCTTCAACAAAAGGATACATCAGCTCAGCTCGCCCTTGATGGCATTCAGCAGATCGTCATACTCCTCAAAGGCCGGAAGCTGCGGATAATCGGCCTTGATTTTTTCCGTGCTGCGGAACAGGTAGCCCGCCTTACTCTCCAGGATCATCTCCAGGTCATTGTAGCTGTCGCCGGCCGCGATGGTATCGTAGCCGATGGACTGGAAGGCCCGGACGGTGCTGCGCTTGGAATGGTCGACGCGCATCTTGAAGTCCGTGATCTCTCCATCGGGTGCCACCTCCAGGGTGTTGCAAAGCAACGTCGGCATCCCCAGCTTCTTCATCAGCGGCATGGCAAACTGGGTAAAGGTATCGCTGAGGATGACCACCTGGGTCAAGCTGCGCAGCTCATCCAGAAATTCCTTTGCACCGGGCAGCGGGTCGATCTTCGCAATGGTTGCCTGGATCTCCCGCAGGCCCATACCGTGCTCCTTCAAC
>CAMFZO010000151.1 GCA_946006895.1 uncultured Clostridia bacterium
GGCAGGCGATCATCAGTACCCCCAGGATTACGCCGGACTGGAAGCTGATGGCCGCCAACTCGAAGAAGCCGGCCATAAAGAGAAGCGCTGTCAGCATGGCGATCAGGGAGACGGCAAACACGGCGATACGCAGCTTGGTAAAGGGCTTGGAAACCTGATACAACGTCACAAAGCCCACCGTCGACATGATCCAGACAGACATGGTGTTCAAATCGCTCTCCGGCAAATGGAACAGCGAGGTAAACAGCATGGCCAGCAGAACCAGGATCAGATTTGTCAGACCGCCGGGCATGGCGCGGCGAATGACGTTTCGCATAAATTTGCCCTTGACGCGGGCGTAATTCGGCTCCAGCGCCAGAAAAAATGATGGAATACCGATGGTCAGGGTACTGATGAGGGACAATTGGATGGCCTGGATCGGGTAGGGCATATCAATGAAGAGCAGCAGCAGGGTCAGGCCAAAGGAGAAAATATTTTTCACCAGGAACAGGGCTGCCGCCCTCTGAATGTTGTTGATGACCCGGCGGCCCTCGGCGACGATACCCGGCATGGCGCTGAACTGGGAGTTCAGCAGGACAATCTGGGAGACCTGTGAGGCCGCCTGACTGCCGGAGGCCATGGCAATGCCGCAGTCGGCGTCCTTCAGCGCCAAAACGTCGTTGACGCCGTCGCCGGTCATGGCAACGGTATGGCCCTGAGACTGGAAGGCCCGGACCAGCTTTCGCTTCTGCTCCGGGGTGACGCGGCCGAAGACCGTGTATTTTTTTACTGCCTCGTTAAAATCCCGCTCCGTGCGCAGCGTGGAGGCGTCGATGTACCGCTCAGCGTTCGTGATCCCGGCGCGGGCGGCGACTTCGGAAACGGTGACGGGATTGTCGCCGGAGATCACGCGGATGGACACGCCCTGTTCGGCAAAGTATTGGAAAGTGGAAGCAGCGTCGGGCCGGATCTGGTTGTTCAGGAAGATCAGCGCGATGGGAGTGACAAGTGCGCTGTCCAGTTGGGCGTCCAGCTCTCCCTCATAGGCCGCAAGCAACAGCACACGGCAGCCCCGGGCGGACCAGGGTTCTGCGCAGTCGCGAATGGTGTCATAGCGGTCAGTCATGACGAATTCCGGCGCGCCGATAATGTAGCGACCGTGGGAGCCGAAATCGGCCGCGGACCATTTGGTGGAGGAGGAGAAGGGAATTCGCCGCACGGCTTTCCAGGACGTTTCCAGGGCAAACTGAGCCGTCATGGCCTTTGCCGTTTCGTTATCCGGCTCCTCGCCGTAATAAAAGGCAGCCAGAATTTGCTCGATATCCTCATAAGTGAAGCGTTCGGACTGAACGGGGAAAATATCGGAGACCTCCATGGCAGGCTCCGTGATGGTGCCGGTCTTATCCACGCAAAGGATGTCCACATGGGCCAGCGTTTCGATACAGTTCATATCCTGCACCAGGACCCGCTGGCGTGCCAGCTTCAGGGAGCTGACGGCAATGGCGACGCTGGTCAGGAGATAGAGACCCTCCGGGATCATGCCGATCAGGGCGGCCACGGTGGCTTCCACGGAATTGCGGAGATCCATGGCCTGCATCTGGCGGATAAAGAGAATAATGCCCATGGGGACCAGGGCGATGCCTACGACGGTGATGAGCTTGGTCAGAGAGTTCATCATCTCCGACTTGGTGGAACGCACGTCGCGGCGGGCCTCCGCAGCCAGCTTTGCCGCGTAGCTGTCGGAGCCAACATGGGTCAACTGGGCCTTGCAGCGGCCGGAGATCACGAAGCTGCCGGATTTGAGCACATCGCCCGGGTTTTTGATGATGGCGTCGGCCTCGCCGGTAAGCAAAGATTCATTCACCTGCATCTGGCCCTCACGGACCACTGCGTCGGCGCAGATCTGATTGCCTGCGGCAAATTCCACAATATCGTCCCGGACGAGCTGGTCCGTCGGGATGAGACGCCGCTCCCCGTCGCGGATGACCCGCAGCTTGCCCGCAGCCACTAAAGTCAGCTTATCCACGGCCCGCTTTGCGCGAATCTCCTGGAAAATGCCGATGACCGTGTTGGCTATGGCGACCACCAGAAAGGCTAGATTCTTAAAAGAGCCGACGATAATGAGCGCCGCCGCAAGAACAATGAAGATCAGGTTGAAGAAGGTAAAGACCTTCTCTTTGACAATCTGCCCCTCGGTCTTGGTGTTGCTGGCGGGGGTGATGTTCCGCAGACCGTATTTCTGCCGCTGAACCACCTGCTGAGAGGTCAGACCCAGGTCAACGGGGGCCTCCACCACGGGCAGGTCACGGACGGGATGGACTTGTTGTTTTTTCTCTTTCATGGCTTGCTCCACAGATAAAGTTCGCTTTTGTGATTATACCATAGTTCTCAAGAAAAATATACCAAAATATTTGTTAACAAGGAGAAATTAAAGGGCAATTTTTTGAAGAAAAATATAAAAAAGTACTTGATTTTCCTACTTTGATATGCTAAAATAGCCAAGTCTGCAAATGGGTGGTCCTCTGCGGCGCCGTCAACGCCGGTATGAACGCCTAATAAACAAGGAGGACAAACACTATGGATCTGATGAAGGCTCTGACCAGCCAGTACATGAAGGAAGAACTGCCGACGATGAACGTTGGCGACACTGTCCGCGTTCATGTCAAAATCAAGGAAGGCGCTCGTGAAAGAGTGCAGGTTTTTGAGGGTACCATCATTGCCCGCAAGCATGGCGGCATTGAAGAGACCATCACCGTTCGCCGCCTGAGCTACGGTGTCGGCTGTGAGAAGGTTTTCCCTGTTCACTCCCCGAGCATTGTGAAGGTCGAAACGGTCCGCCGCGGCAAGGTTCGCCGTGCGAAGCTGTATTACCTGCGCGACCGTCTGGGCAAGGCTGCCAAGGTCAAGGAGAGAGTCTAATCCGAAAAACACCCCCGTGCATCCGCAAGGACGCACGGGGTTTGTTTTTGCTCATCATCCGATGAGAGCGTCATAACCGGCCTCGTCGGTAAATTTAATGACCATGCGGTTGGGCAAACAGACGATGGGCGCGCCACGGTCGGAGGGCAGATGCCTGACGCAGCCCTGAGAGGGACAGGAGGCTTCGCTGACGGAGACCCTGCCATTTTCAACCGAGAGAACGTTCCATTGGTCCACAGTGCCGACGCGGTAGGTCCCGTCGACCTGCAGGTCTAACGTCAGGACCAATTCGCCGTCGGAATATACCTCTGCATAGCGGGAGGCATCACCGGCGCGGAAGAAAAACAGGCTCAGGGTGACGCAGACCACGGCAAGCGCCGCAAACAAAAGGATCCAGGTTCTTGTTTTCATCGTTCGATCACCGAGTATTCACAGCCGCTTAGGAAAGGGACCGCGCCTTCCGTTGCCAAAATTTTTCCCTCAGAGGTGAGAAATACCGCTTCAAAATCGTTGCTTTCCCGCCAGAACCGGCTGCCTTCCTCCAGGCCCATGACGAACAGCGCCGTGGAAAGTCCGTCTGCCAGAGTGCCGTCCTGGGCAAGAACCGTGACCGACAACAGTCCGCTGTCGGCGGGAAGACCGGTCTGCGGGTCGAGAATATGGTGATAAATAACGCCGTTTTCCTCAAAAAACCGTTGGTAGGCACCGGAGGTCACCAGTGCCATGGAGCCTTCAAAGGTGAGGATGGCAATAGCCTGAGACGGGTCGGAGGGATCGGCAATGCCAACGACCCAGGCGCTCCCGTCGGGCTTGCTGCCGACGG
Organism: uncultured Clostridia bacterium; assembly: GCA_946006895.1. Taxonomy (GTDB): domain Bacteria; phylum Bacillota; class Clostridia; order Oscillospirales; family Oscillospiraceae; genus JAZOXB01. The sequence goes on from CAMFZO010000151.1 coordinate 3,722, forward strand.
TCTGCACGTTGCCCCCCAGGGACAATATGGCCGCCTCCACGCCTTTTTCCCGCAGCAGGTCTGCACAGCGTTGGGTCGCGTATCCCTTGGCGATGCCGCCGAGATCCAGCCGTGTTCCTCCATCCAGGATCACGGTGGACCCGTCAAAGTGGACGTGCTCCGTCCCAACACAGCTTAAAAGGGAGTCCAGCTCCGTTTGGGCCGGAACACGGTATTCCTTGATCGGAAAGCCCCAGGCATCCACCAGAGGATAGACCGTCGGATCAAAGGCGCCTCCGGTCCGTTCCGAAAGGCGTAAAGCCTGTGTGAGCAGGGAAGCGGTATCGCCGGACAGCTCCGCGCTGCCCGCCGCATTGAGCTGAGAAAGGACGCTCGTCTCCCGGGTCACCGACAGGAGGGCTTCCAGGCGGTTGATCTCCGCGCTGACGTCAGAGGCGGACGCCTCCTTGCCCCAC
>CAMFZO010000152.1 GCA_946006895.1 uncultured Clostridia bacterium
AGGCCACCACGGACTTTGAGTTCCTGTTCCCCTTCGGCTGGGGCGAGCTGTGGGGCGTGGCCGACCGCACGGACTACGACCTGACCCAGCATCAGAACACCTCCAATAAGGATCTGACCTACTACGACCAGGAGAAGAACCAGCGCTACATTCCCTATGTCATCGAGCCGTCCCTCGGCGTGGAGCGCAGCTTCCTGGCCTTCCTGGTGGACGCCTATGACGAGGAGGTCGTGGGCCAGGACAAGAACGGCAAGGACGACGTGCGCACGGTACTGCACCTGCACCCGGCTCTGGCTCCCTTCAAGGCCGCCGTGCTGCCCCTTTCCAAGAAGCTCTCCCCCGCTGCCGAGGAGATCTACCGCGACCTGCAAAAGGATTTCATGGTGGACTTCGACGACGCCGGCTCCATCGGCAAGCGTTACCGCCGGGAGGACGAAATCGGCACGCCCTTCTGCATCACCGTGGATTTCGCCACCGTGGGCGACGACACCACCCCCGCTGATCACGCTGTTACCGTCCGTGACCGCGATACCATGGAGCAGGTTCGCCTGCCCATTTCCGAGCTGAAAAACTACCTGCGGGAGAAGCTGGCGTTCTGAAATGAACCCTGAAAAAACAGCCTCTCCGCTGAAACGCCGCTGGCGTCCCAGGGAGCGTTCTCCAAAGGTCAAGTGGATCCTGACGGTGGTCCTGCTGCTCCTGGCGGCAATGGGTCTGACGGCGGTGTGCCTGATGACCAGCACTCTGGACTTTTCCAGAGGCCGGTTCTCCTTCTATTTCCACGAGCCGGTCATCCTGCTGCTGAACTTCCTGCCCGTGGCGCTTCTGATGCTCTTTTTCTACTTCGTCACCAACCGCGCCTGGCTCAGCTTTCTGATCCCCTCGGTGCTGCTGCTCATCATGGGCTACATCAACTACTTCAAGGTGGCCCTGCGCGGCGAGCCCTTCGTCATCGACGACCTGTTCCTGCTGGGCGAAGGCATGGGCATGATGGGCAACTACGCCATCATCCCGCCCGTATGGTTTTACGTCTCCGTGGCTTTGATTCTGGTCGGCACCGCCGTTCTGCTTCTCTTTGCCCGGGGCCGTGTGCCGAAACAGCGCTGGTGGGTGCGGCTGCTGGCCGCTGCCGCCTGTATCGGCTTCGGCGCTTGCTCCTGGGTCTGGTGGTATTCGGACAACGGCCTGTACGACCGCCAGGAAAACGCCAGTCTTTTCAACGTCTGGAAGGACACGGAGAACTACGCCTCTCACGGCTTTCTCTACTCCTTCCTCCACTCGGTGAGCACGGCTATCATGCCCGCGCCCGAGGGCTACAGCAAGCAGGAAGCCAGGGCGCTCCTGTCCGGCTTTGCCGATCAGGCCATCCCCGCAGACCGCCGGGTCAACGTGGTGGTGACAATGCTGGAGAGCTTCTCAGATCTGTCGGAGCTGGAGACCATCGACTTCACCGCCGACGCCTACGCCGACTTCCACGCCCTGCAGACCGAATCCTATTCCGGCACCCTGCTGTCGGACACCTGCGGCGGCGGCACCATCAATGCCGAGCGGGCCTTCCTCACCGGTTTTTCCTTCCCTCAGCCCCACTACCGCAATCCGTCGTCCTCCTTCGTCCGCTATTTTTCCGCCTGCGGCTATCAGACCGACGGCTCCCATCCGGGCAACGACTGGTTCTACAGCCGGGTCAACGTCAATGAGCGTCTGGGCTTCGACCGGTATCTGTTCATGGAGAACCACTATGAGGCCCTGACCGCTGAGGAACACGCCTCCGACGCCGTTTTGTTCCCGGAGCTGCGGCGCATCTACGAGGAGGAGACCGCCGACGGCCAACCCTATTTCTCCTTCTCCGTCACCTACCAGAACCACAGCCCCTACGAAAACGAGCGCCTCGAGGGCGGCGAGTACGTCTCCCACGCGGGCATCTCCGACGAGGCCTACTATCTGGTCAACAACTACTTAAACGGCGTGGCTGACACAGGACGGCAGCTTGCTGCCTACGTCGACAGCTTCCGGGACGACGAGACCCCGGTGGTCCTGGTCTTTTTCGGCGACCACAAGCCCTCCTTCGGCGCGGAAAACTGCTACTACGAGGAGATGGGCGTCAACGTTCTGGAGGGCACCGCCGAGGGCTGCCGGAACCTCTACTCCACCCCCTACCTCATCTGGGCCAACGACGCGGCCAAGGAGCTCCTGGGCAGCGACTTCACCGGGCACGGCGGGATGATCTCCCCCTGCTACCTCATGTCGGTGCTCTTTGACCAATGCGGCTGGGAAGGCCCTGCCTGGATGCAGCTGCAGCGGCAGGTCCGGGAGGTCTGCCCCGTCATGCACCAGGACTCCATGTATCTCTCCGACAGCGGCGTTCTGACCGACACCCTGCCGGCATCCGCCGTGCAGGCGCATCACGACTACGCCGTGGCGGAATACTATCTGCGCAAAACGCTGGTCACCTACAGCTTTCAATAATTCAGAAAAGGAATGGTCACTATGGAAAAATGTAACAGCAAACAGCTTGCTATCCTGGCTGCAAAGGCGCGCCTGCTGGGCCTTGACGCGGTGCATACCGCCGCCTCCGGCCACATCGGCGGCAGCCTCTCCGCCATCGACGCCATCACCACCCTCTATTTCGGCGTCATGAACGTGGATCCCGACCACCCGCAGGACCCCGACCGGGATCGCTTTGTCCTGTCCAAGGGCCACTGCACTCCCGCTCTCTATCCGGTCCTGGCGCTGCGAGGCTTCTTTCCCGTGGAGGATCTGAAGCTCTTCCGCTCCATCAAGGGCCATTACTCCGGCCACGCCGAAATGCGCCACATGAAGGGCGTCGATATGTCCACCGGCTCTCTGGGCCAGGGCATCTCCGCCGCCGTGGGCATGGCGCTGGGCGGCAAGCTGAGCAAGAAGGATTACCGGGTCTACGCCGTCCTCGGTGACGGTGAGATCGCCGAAGGCCAGGTCTGGGAGGCCGCCATGTCCGCCGCCAAGTACGGCCTGGACAACCTGTGCGCCGCGGTGGACGTCAACGGTCTGCAGATCGACGGTGCCACCAAGGACGTCATGCCCTCCGAGCCTCTGGACAAGAAATTCGAGGCCTTCAACTGGAACGTCATCCACGTCGACGGCCACGACTACGACGCCCTGCTGCAAGCCTTTGCCGATGCGGCAGCCTGCAAGGGCAAGCCCACGGTGCTTCTGCTGAAGACCACCAAGGGCAAGGGCGTTTCCTTCATGGAAAACAACGCCGGCTGGCATGGCAAGGCTCCCAATGATGAGCAGTATGCTCAGGCCAAGGCCGAGCTGGAAGCGAAATTAGCAGAATTGGAGGGCAAGTGATATGGCAGGCAAAATTGCGACCCGTGCCGCTTACGGCGAAGCGCTGTGTGAGCTGGCGGAAAAATACCCCGAGCTGGTGGTCCTCGACGCGGACCTGGCCGGCGCGACCATGACCAAGGGCTTTGCCGCAAAATACCCGGAGCGGTTTTTTGACATGGGCATCGCCGAGTGCAACATGACCGGCGTGGCGGCAGGTCTTTCCACCTGCGGCTTCAAGCCCTTTACCAACACCTTTGCCATCTTTGCCTCCGGCAGAGCCTGGGAGCAGGTGCGCAACTCCATCGCCTATCCCCACCTCAATGTCAAGGTGGTCGGCTCCCACGGCGGCCTGTCCGTCGGCGAGGACGGCGCCACCCATCAGTGCATCGAGGACTTTGCCCTCATGCGCGCCGTTCCCGGCATGAAGGTTCTGTGCCCCTGCGACGGCAACGAGATGAAGCTGGCCGTCGAAGCGCTGCTGAACTATGACGGCCCTGCCTATATGCGTCTGGGACGCAGCGCGGTGGATATTGTCACCGACGAGATTCCCGGCTACCGCTTTGAGCTGGACAAGGGCGCGGTCCTGGCCGACGGCAGCGATGTCACCGTCATCGCCACCGGCATCATGGTCCAGATGGCCCTGAAAGCCCGGGATCTCATGGCAGGCGAGGGCGTTTCCGTCCGCGTCATTGATATGCACACCATCAAGCCCCTGGACGAGGAGCTGGTTTTGAAGGCAGCCCGGGAGACCGGCTGCATCGTCACCACCGAGGAGCACAATATCATCGGCGGCTTGGGCGGCGCGGTTGCCGAGTGCCTGAGCGAGAAGTGCCCGACGCCGCTGGT
>CAMFZO010000153.1 GCA_946006895.1 uncultured Clostridia bacterium
GCACAAATAGGAATGAAAGAGTGCAGACAAGCGACCGCCTTTCTTGTAAAATTGTGTGCATTCTCTTCAATACAATTTTACAAGAAAGGCGGTCGCTTGTCTGCACTCTTTCATTCCTATTTGTGCGGACGCATTGCGGCCGAATGGTTGATTACTATGAAACTGTACGAAGGTAAACTGGTATCCGAGGGCATCAAGGTGGGCATCGTCTGCGCCCGGTTCAACGAATTCATCGTCTCCAAGCTGCTCAGCGGCTGCGAGGACGTCCTGCTGCGCCACGGCATCCAGCCGGATGACATTGCTGTGGCTTGGGTCCCCGGCGCCTTTGAAATTCCTCTTATCGCCTCCAAGATGGCCAAGAGCGGCAAATATGACGCCGTGATTGCTCTGGGCGCCGTCATCCGCGGCTCCACCAGCCACTATGACTATGTGTGCAGCGAGGTATCCAAGGGCGTTGCCAGCGTGGCACTGAACAGCAACATCCCCGTCATGTTCGGCGTTCTGACCACCGACACCATTGAGCAGGCCATCGAGCGGGCCGGCACCAAGGCCGGCAACAAGGGCGCGGACTGCGCGCAGGGCGCCATTGAAATGGTAAACCTCATCCGGGCGCTGGAGGCGTAAAACAGGGCGGACCAGCCGCGTTTTGTGACACTCGAGCCACGGCACCGAACCGTGATCCGGACTGGGATCGGAGCGGGCGGCCATGCGGGAGTCGAAAATCATAGAGAAGATCATGAGGGGCAATGCCGAGACCGGCATTGCCCCTCAAACGCTGAATATTTGGCAGGTATCTCGCCCTTTCACCAAACGGTTTTACGAAATTACCAGTCTGCCACGGCCATTTTCCTTTGCCTGATAAAGCGCCTTGTCCGACGCTTCATACAGCTGGTTAAACGTCGCATCCGGTTCGGCGATAGCCACACCCATGGAGATCCCTGTTCTTCCATCGGCTCCCTTCAGCGTGATGCTCACCTTATCAAAAATCTGCTGTGCCCGTTCCTGAATGGTCGCTTCCGGGGTGTTCAAGCTAAAAAAGAGCGCCGCCGCAAACTCGTCACCGCCCATACGGCAGGCACGATCCTCTTTTCTCAGGGACATATGCAGCGTCTGCGCCACCAGGATCAGGAATTTGTCTCCGTTATGATGCCCGAATGTGTCGTTGTACTCCTTGAATTTGTCCACATCCATCATCAGCATCATGACCTTGGATTTTCCCTCCAGAAGCTTCAGTTCCAGATCGCTGCGGAACGCGGCGTGATTCAGAAGCCCCGTAAGAGAATCCCTGCGATAGGTCTCTTCCCAGTATTTCAGCCTGATCTGGGCTTTGTTCTGCTCCGCGTCCGCCAGCATCTTCACGGAATAGGTCTTGGTAATATCGGCGATGATGATCTCCGACCGCTCGGCGCGGACGGCAGAATCAAAATACACTCTGCCAAAGCAAAATACATAGATGTCAGAGCCATCCTTGCGGCGGAGCTTATGCTCCTGAAACACCATCGGACTCTTGGCAAGGCAGGCATTGGTGTGGCACAGATACTCCGTACGCTCCTCTTCCGGGATCAGGTCTGCCTGGAGCACAGACCTTGCTTGAATATCTTTCGGAGTGTAACCCGTCAGCTTCTCGAAATTTTCATCCGCAGATACGATCCGCATGGATTCATCCAACACGTACCGGCTGTATGGGACCGAATGAACATGGTGACAGGTTTCCGTACCGTTGTCGGCGGTTTCTGCGTATTCTATATGCTCGTTCCTGCTCTTTTCGGCCGCATCTCCGCTTATAAGCTCATCCGGCGGATTTTCCTTCAGCATCTGGAGAAACTCCGACACGATAAAGGGGTCGAACTGGCTGCCCGCACACCGCCTTAATTCTGCCATAGCCTTGGAAGCAGATATGGCATGCCGGTACGAACGATTATTGGTCATGGCGTCATACGCGTCCACCACAGCGATCACTCTGGACAGGAGGGGGATGCTCTCCCGGCTGAGACCATCCGGGTACCCTTTTCCGTCCCAGCGCTCATGATGATGCCGGATCTCATCTGCGATCCCCCTGAGCTCATTATTGCTGCTGGCAATTTCATATCCTTTTTCCGTATGGGACTGCAGGATCTTCCATTCTTCGTCCGAAAGTTTGCCCGGCTTATTGAGTATTTCCAGCGGAATTCCAATTTTGCCGATGTCATGCAGGAGACAGAGCAGAGACAGTTTACTCTGCTGAATGTCCGTCAGCTCAATCCGCTTTCCCAATTCCGCACCCATCAGCTGTGTGCGGCGCACATGGTGCTCCGTGTCACTGTCGCATTCCTGAAGCGCCCGGATCAACGATGTGAGCATTTCAGAATGGATGGATTCCCGGTCAAGCAGCTTCTTGGCCCGCATCGCTTTCGTTGCCATAAGGATGGCCTGCTGGATATCCGGATTGCTTTCGGTGGTAACGCTGACCGCATACTGAATTTTACCGGAGAAACTCTCTTTCACCCGGGCCATGTGTGTCTGCATCGCGGCTTCGTTGCTGTGGCTGCACAATGCGATGAGGTTTGCCTCCAGTCCCCGCACATAATAGGTCTGCTTCGGAAAGCACTGCCGCATGGTGTCTGCAAGCATTTTGATTGCCTGGTTTCCAGCCTGGTTACCCATGGTGCTGTTGATCACCGACAGGCTGTTGATGTCACAGATCGCCACCGCTGTGGGGCAGGGGAAAGCATTTGGGTTGCTGCCTGCGAATAGCTGGAAACTTTCCCAATCCTGAAAGCCTGTCAGCAGGTCGGTTTCCAGAGCCGCGTCTGAAAAGACAAACAGTTGTCCCAGCCTCTGCCCTTTTTCGTTCTTCAGGCTGCGGATATCACATCGCAGCGGCCGTACGTCCTCGTCGTTTTTAATATAGCATTGCAGCGAAAAGCTGTCGTCCTCTGTCTCCGCATTCAGGGAGAGGTCGTAACAGTTCAGGAAATCCTCCAGAACAGCGCACTTTTCCGGCTGAATTCCGCCCAATAGAGCGTCGGCTCTTTCATTGTGCAGGATCAGGTGATCATTATAGTCAAACAGGACAATTCCCTGCCCGATATTTTCAAAAATACTGGTCTTCAGGCAGTTCAGCATTCCGTGGGTAGAGTAGTCAAAACAGCTCCAGTACAGCAGGAAGGCCGTCAGGCTGTATCCGCAGATGGAGTAATCCAACAGGCTGTAAACCGTTTCCCCCGGCCAGAACAGAAACACGCCGTTCACGGACACGATGACCAGGATCCCAAGGATCACATAGCGGTACTGCGCCCGGTATTCCTTGGGGATGCTGCACATTTTACGGATCAGCAGGACCACGACCACAATCACCAGCGTATAGGTGAACAGGAGGTGTATGACGTAAAGCGGCCGCATCTGATAGCTATACTTCGCAATGAGGGTATTTCTCGGGACATAATGGATGGCAATCTCATAAAAGGGATTGATGGCAAATACCACGATCTCAAAGGCAGTATACAGGACGCTCAGGCCAAGGAACGTGTTTCCTGCCTTCGTAAATTTGCCTTTCGTGAAATACACCGTAAATACAAGCAGGCAGAGCAGCATGACATCGATGGTGACAAAGTAGATGCTGGACATCACGGACATGCACAGATAATCGTCGTTCAGGATACTGACCAGGTAGCTGATATCTACCACGGCTGCCCCTGCGCAGGCATGGCCCAGGAAGCGGCCTGTGGTCTTATTTTTCTGAAAGGACTTGATAGCCAGAACCGCATCGACTAACGCGATCAGAATGGAGATCATGATGTAGTAATCTAAAAACATCGCATTCATATCGGTAATCCCTTTCTCTGCGGAGGCAGTGCTTTGACTGTTTGCGGTGCAACACTTCTTATATATACCGGATTTGTACAAATTTCAAGATTTTACGCAAATTATGGAGAAAAATGCATTTAGTAATATAGTAATATATGGAAGACGGGGGCGACGCTGTGATCTCCGGCGGATGCCGCAGCTGTCATCGTAAATGGCGATGGCTCCTTCCGGCCCGCCGCCAACATCACCCGTGCGGCAGCGGCCATGAAGCTCATCAACAACGTGCTGGAGCGCCAGGTGGACGAGAATGGCCTGCTGAAAGACGCCACCCAGAGGAGCGATTGTACTCCTGACGACTGGT
>CAMFZO010000154.1 GCA_946006895.1 uncultured Clostridia bacterium
ACACCTAAGCCTTCGTCGGCAGCGTCAGATGTGTATAAGAGACAGTACTTATGGAATTTCCTCCTCCACGGGAGGATTGGGGTCGTAGGTGCCGTTCTGCATCTGCTCCCACTGCTCACGGGTAATCAAAAGCTGACGGGGCTTGGCTCCCTCGAAGGGCCCGACGATGCCGCGTTCCTCCATTTCGTCGACGATCCGGGCGGCACGTGCGTAGCCCAGCTTCAACCGGCGCTGAAGCATGGATACCGACGCCTGGCCGGTCTCCAAAATGACCTCAACGGCGGCCGGCAGCAGCTCGTCGCCGCTGTCGCTGTCTGAAGCGGCGTGGCCTGCGTCTGCCGAGGCATCCTTACCCTTGCCGCTCTGGGCGGCGGATTTCTCGATTTGCTCGATGATCTCCTCGGAATAATTGCTTTCCGATTGCTTTTTTATGGAATTGACAACGGCCTGAACCTCATCATCACTAATGAAGCAGCCCTGGATGCGCTTGGGCTTGCCCTGCCCCAGGGGGGCAAAGAGCATATCGCCCTTGCCCACCAGTTTTTCCGCGCCCTGAGTGTCCAGAATGATGCGCGATTCCATGGCGGAGGACACGGCGAAAGCAATTCTCGACGGAATATTGGCCTTCATCAGGCCGGTGATGACGTCGGCAGAGGGCCGTTGGGTGGCAATGACCAGGTGGATGCCGGAGGCGCGGCCCATTTGGGCGATACGGCAGATGGATTCCTCCACCTCTTTGGCCGCCACCAGCATCAGGTCGGCCAGCTCGTCGATGACCACGACGACCTGAGGCAGCTTCTGCTGATCCGGATCGTTGTAGATGGCTCTGTTATAGGACTCCAGATCGCGGACGCCCTCCTCGGACATGAGGCGGTATCGGCGCATCATCTCCGTGACAGTCCACTGCAAAGCACCTGCAGCCTTCTTCGGGTCAGTGACCACGGGGATCAGAAGATGGGGAATCCCGTTATAGACGCCCAGCTCCACCATCTTCGGATCTACCATGATGAGCTTGACCTCATCGGGCTTGGCCTTGTAGAGCAGGGACAGGATCAGCGTGTTCATGCACACGGATTTGCCCGAGCCGGTGGTGCCGGCAATGAGCATATGGGGCAGCCTGGAGATGTCACCGACGATGCAGTTGCCACTGATGTCCTTGCCGACGGCAAAGGAGATCTTGGATTTGCTGTTGCGGAATTCCGGCGAGTCGATGACCTCCCGGGCGTAGACGGTGTTGACGGTCTTATTTGGCACCTCAATGCCGACCACGGAGACCTTGTCCGGGATGGCAGAGATACGCACGCCCGTTGCGCCCAGAGAAAGGGCAATATCGTCAGCCAGATTGGTGATCTTCGAGAGCTTCACGCCGCGGTCCAGCTCCAGCTCATAGCGGGTGACCGATGGGCCGCGGATCACATTGACGATATGGGGCTCGATGCCAAAGCTCTTCAATGTGTCCGCAAGCCGCTCAGAGTTTTCGCGCATTTCCCCTGTCGCGTCCACCATCCCCTGACGGCGCATGGTAAGCAGAGAAATGGACGGAAAGACATATTCCGGCGCGGCTTCCTCCGCCTGCTTTTCGATTTCCTGGGAAATCTCCGCAGCCTCCGCCGCAGCTTCTCCCCGCTTGAGCTTCTGCATCTCCGGCTTCAATTCGGGCATACCGGAAACAGGGTCGGTCTCCACCGCGACGGGCTTGACCGGCTCCTCCGGGTCGTGAAGCTCGATCTCGTCAATGGTGACCTGGCGCTCCTCGGCGTCGATGACAGGCATGGGCTTCTCAGGCTCCGCTGCAGGTTTGGTTTTTCGCTGCCTGGGCTTTTCTTCCTGCTTGACCATGGGAGGATCGTCCACGGGCAGGTCATACTCGGTAATGGGATGCTTTTTCTCGTAGCGCTCAATGCGCTTGTTCTGTACGCGGTTGACCAGCCGTTCGGCAGGCTCCACCTCGGGCTGTTCTTCTTTTTCCTTGTCCTTGGGCATCCGGGGACGGTTTTTGATGGCACTGATGAGGGCGTTTATCGTGATACGCATACAGCCCAGCACCTGCAGGCCAATGAGGATGAGCAGAGCCAGGATGCCGCCGACCTTGGTGATGGCAGCCTCAAAAAGCTCCGCAAGCAGGCCGGGCAGCAGTCCGCCGGTAGTCCAATCCTGGCCGCCCTTATAGAGTTCGGAAATTGACAGAGCGGCGTCCGTCCCCGTGAGCAGCTCCCGGAAAATATGTACGATGGCCGGGATTGTCAGCAGCAGTGTTGCCGTGCAGAAGACCCGCAGCTTGATGGGGTGCTTTTCGCCGCGAAACAGTGCGACAGCGGTATAGACCAGGACAAAGGGCAGCAGATAGCGGCCCATCTGCCCGAGAAGACCGCCGATGAATTTGGCAACGGGCTGGAGCAAAAAAGCGTCGGTATTGAAGCAGCACAGGGCGGCAAACAGGGCCAGCAGGATACACAGGATGCCACCCAGTTCCCGCCGGTTCTGCGATTCCTTCTTCCGCGCAGAGACCTGCTTTTCCGACTGCGAGGTTTTTTTCGGTTTTGTAGATTTTGTAGCCATGAGCTTACTCCCTTATGAATTGATCAGCGCCAGCACCAGCACAATGGCAGCGGCTTCCCAACAATAATAAGCGAACAGGTTCCACTTTTTCCGCTGGATAAGATAGCGGAAATACTGAATGGCCAGATAGCCCGCCACGGTGGCAAACAGCATGGCCAGCAGCATGGGCAGCAGCAGGGAGAACGTAAAGCTCCCGTACAGGATTGCCCGGACCAGATGGTAAAAGAGGGACACAACTTCAAAGGCCAGGGTCAGAAGATAGGTCACCCGGACATTGTAATGGTTGCTCAGCCCCCGCACCCGACCGACGGACAGGGAAAGACCAACGGAGGAAAAGCCGGGCAGTATAGCCAGCATCCGGGCAAGACCGATGAAAATCATGTCCGACAGAAGGACCCCGGATTCGTTTTTCCGGCCCTCTCCGCTGCGAAAGCAGAGAAAGAGGACCAGCCCGTTCAGAATGAAAAACAGGGCCACATAGAGCAGGCCGCCGGGTTCCGCCGCCATGACGGCGAAAATCAGTGAAAGGCCCATGGGCAGCAGGGCGAAAAAGCCCAGGGCAATGCTGCGGACACGGGAACGGTTGATCCGCTCTCTCCGCTTGCGCTTTTTCAGGCCGGTCAGCTTCAGCGTTTCCACGCCAAGGGTACGGGATTCTCCCGGAAAAGCGAGAATGATGGCAAGGATAACGCCCAGACAGATGGCGAAGCGGACATAGTAGCCGCCGCCCTCCGTCAGGGACGATAAATTAAAGGCGCCGCGCAGCAGCGCATAGTGGCCGGAAAAGGAAACCGGCAACAAGGTCGTTGCGCCGCCGAAAATTCCGTAAAGGATGGCTTCCCAGATCTTCAAGCTGCTTTCTCCTTTGTCTTTGCAGTAACTAATTGATTATAGCATAAATAAACGGGAATTTCTATCCTTTTTCTGAATTTCTGTTGGTATTCTTCTTTTTCGCCGCGATCATACGGTGCAGGGCGTCCAGCGCGTCGTGCAAACTGCCGAGGCGGTCAATGAGGCCGCTCTGTACCGCTTCCCTACCGTAGACGATGGTGCCCACGTCGGTGGCGATCTGCCCCGTGGCCATCATATACTCGGAGAATTTTTCCGGGCTGATCTTGGAATTGGCAGTGACAAAGTCCGTAATCTGCTCCTGAATGCGCTGAAAATAGTGGTACGTCGCCGGTGCGCCCACCACCACACCGCTCATGCGCACCGGGTGAATCATCATGCTTGCCGTCGGTGCGATCATGCTTCGTTTTGCCGAAACTGCCAGCGGGATGCCGATGGAGTGTCCGCCGCCCAGCACCAGAGAGACGGTTGGCTTTTTCATTCCGGCAATCAGCTCGGAGATGGCAAGACCGGCCTCAATGTCGCCGCCTACCGTATTGAGAAGCAGCAGCAGGCCGTCAATATCCTCGCTTTCCTCGATGGTCGCCAAAAGGGGCAGCACGTGCTCATATTTGGTGGTCTTCACGTTATCCGGCGCAACCTGGTGGCCCTCAATCTGACCGATGATGGTCAGGGTGTAGATGCTGTCTCTTATACACATCTCCGAGCCCACGAGACGTAGAGGAATC
>CAMFZO010000155.1 GCA_946006895.1 uncultured Clostridia bacterium
GCGTCCTTGCTGGGAAGCTCGCCGAAGCCCTGAAGCTGCTCGACGGACAGGACGGAACCTTCAACGAAGCCGCCCTTGATCTTCAGAACATTCTTGTTCTTCTTGGCAAACTCGCAGACGATACGGGCCGGAGCAATGGGGTCGCCGGTGGTGGTGGCGAGGGAAGTGGTGCCGTTGAGCAGCTCATCGAACTGGTTGTAGCCGGCCTTGTTGGCGGCGAAACGGGTGAGCGTGTTCTTGACGACGGTGTATTCCACGCCGGCCTCACGGAACTTGTTGCGAAGCTCGGTATCCTGTGCGACAGTGATGCCCTTGTAGTCGACGAACACGGCAGCGGTAGAACCCTGCAGCTTGTCGGCCAGTGCATCAACGATTGCCTTTTTGCTTTCGAGAACCTTGGAATTGGGCAATGTGTGTCACCTCCGAAAAAAATAACCTCATGCCAACAGACATGAGGACACAGAAATCGTATGAATCTTCTGTAACCTCGGCAGGATTTACGGCCGAAACCACCTGCTGTCTTTGGCAACCTTGACAATTATAGCAGAAAAAAACAGCTTGTCAAGCATTATTTCCAACTTTTTAGCGGTTTTTTCGCAGAAATTAAGGGGCGGCGGAAAGGAAAAATGACATCGAAGAGAGCGGCCGGTGGGTGACTGGGCCTTGTTTGAAATAGCAAGGCCAGATTTTATTACTGATTCTTGGTGAAAAAGTTTCATCCAGAATCCCGTGTGCTGCGCACACTTTTATCAGATTCCAGCATCAGCGTTTCTTTCATGCCTGTGAATGAAGCCTGTGTTTTTTGTCCATACTCCGGCTGACAGACACTTTCGGCTACAGGAGGTTAATTATGCAGTCTCGAGCGTACAGGATCTGGAAAGAAGCAGTGATATTCTACATCGGCGGGATGTTCTACTGCGGAGTGGAGCTGCTCTGGCGCCAATGGACCCACGGCAGTATGTTCCTTCTGGGCGGGCTGTGCTTCTATCTGGTGGGAGGCCTGGACAAGCGCTTCCGGATGCCGGTGCTGGCCCAGATGCTTCTGGGGGCGCTGATCGTCACCTTTTTTGAGTTCTGGACGGGAATTTTAGTCAACCGCGTCATGCATCTGAATGTCTGGGATTATTCCCACGTGCCGATGAATTTCATGGGTCAGATCTGCGTGCCCTTTACGCTGCTGTGGTTCCCTCTCAGCGGGATCGGCATTTTCTGCGAGGATTATCTGCGTCATGCGCTGTTCCGTGAGCCGCTGCCGGCTTTCCGATGGGTGGTATAGCCACTTCCAGACCGGAAAAACCGCACGAACAAAAATTCCACACAACAGGCGAGGACTATGCCTGTTGTGTGGAATTCTTTTCTTTGATTTCATTCCGGGCCGGGAGAGAGGTGCTGTTTACAGAGGATCCGCAGGAGGCTCCGGCGCTTCGGTTTCCTCGGGCTGCGCCACGGGAGCCGGTGTTTCCGGGCCGTTGGGGAAGAGCAGGCGCAGACTGCCGAAAGCCATGATCAGGAGCAATGCCAGGTCGATGAGCATTTCGTCCAGACTGGCGCTGTTCAGAGCGTCGGCGGCGGAGATGCTGCAGAACACCACGGCGCACAGGCACCAGAACAGGCAGATGCGCCGGTGGCCCCGGTCAAAGCTGAAGCCGGAAAGCTGGAAGCAGCCCAGCATACAGCAGATGGCCGCCAGCAGCCGGAAGGCATAATCATGGATGGACGGGTCCACATTCCAATCCTGGAAGCGGACGATGAGCCGCAGGATCAGATAGACGCTGGCCAGCATATACAGCAGCGGCGACGGCTTCTTCTGCAGCAGGCACAGCACGGCAAAGACTCCGAGACAGACGGCTGCCACTACGCCGAAGGGCGGCGTCAGACGGTTGAGAGCCTGAGAAACGGCAGGCGACTGGGTCCAGGCGGCACCGGAGGAAGAAGTGCCCTGCGCCAACAGCAGGCCGTTGCCCAGCAGCAGCAGGGCGGCACCCAACAGCAGCAGGGCGTTGGGGCCGTAGGAGGATGTAAAATAACGCTGCCAGCCGCCGTCCTGCTTCAAGGGCAGCAGCAGGCCGATAAAGGCGAAGATCATCACCACCGTCATAGCAAGCAGGACGATGTGCAGTTTGCTGCCCGCCGCCAGACTGCCGTCTGACAGAAGCTCCGCGGCAAGCTGCTGCCTGCGCACAAAGAAACCGATGACCGACGCGGAGAGGGTCAAAAACAAAAGATACCACCGGGTAAGCTCCGGCTTTTTCATGGCGCTGCCTCCGTTCTTTTTCACGGGTTCATAAGGTCCGCTGAAACGCGGTCGATTCTTTTGCGGCTGAGGCCGCAAAAATAAACCGCATTGCAGTTTATTCCGTGAAGACCATTATAGCATATCTCGGGGCAAAATAACATAGCCGTGGGAAAAATTTTTGCCCCGGGAGGGAAATTGTCGGAATTTTTCGGAAAAAGTTTCAGAAAACCCTTGCAATCCGGGAATCTAAGTGTTATAATATGGTCAATCTATAGTAAGGTTTACTAAAGAGAGGGTTTTCCCCTCTCTTTCTTATTGTGTGTTGAAGGACGGTGCGGGAATGAAGATCACCGAACAGGTTTGGCAGTTTGCCGAGCCACTGGTGCGCGAAAACGGCTGCAGCCTCTGGGATGTGGAATACGTCCGGGAGGGCGGCGAGTGGTTTTTGCGCCTGTATATCGACAAGGACGGCGGCGTGGACATCGACGACTGTGAGCGCGTCTCCCGGGCCGTGGACCCGGTGCTGGACGAGAAGGACCCCATCCCGGAGAGCTACCGCTTTGAGGTCTGTTCGGCGGGGCTGGAGCGGGTCCTCAAGCGCCCGTCGGATTTCGAGCGCTATCTGGGCGAGCCGATTTTGGTCAAGCTCTACCGCCCGAAAAACGGGCAGAAGGAATTCCCCTGCAGGCTCCTTTCCTACCACGACGGCGATGTGACGGCGGAGATGGGCGGCAGGGAGCTGACCTTTGACAAGGCCGAGATCGCGCTGATTCGTCTGCGCGTGGAATTTTGACTATTTCCCTCCGGCGAGGATCGGAGATCCATTGAGGGCGTGTACCGCCCGGAATACAGACAAGGAGATACTGTTATGAACGCTGAAATTTTCGCGGCTCTGCGCCAACTGGAAAAGGAGCGCGGCATCCCGGTGGACTATATGGTGGAGCGCATCACCCAGGCCCTGGTCGCCGCCTATAAAAAGGACAAGGACGGCTACACCGACAACGTCTATGTGGAGCTGAACGAAGACAAGCTCTATATGTACGCCCAGAAGGAGGTCGTGGACGAGGTCTTCTCGCCCGCCACGGAGATCGCCCTGGACGCTGCCAGAAAGATCGACAAGAACGCCCAGCTGGGCGATTTGGTCAATGTGGAGATCCAGACCAAGAACTTCGGACGCATTGCCGCCCAGACGGCCAAGCAGGTCATCATCCAGGGCATCCGCGAGGCAGAGCGGGGCATGGTGTTTGAGTCCTTCTCCTCCAAGGAGCATGAGATCCTCACCGGCACCGTCCTGCGCATTGACAACTCCGGCGACATGACCATCCGCATCGGCCAGGGCACGGACCGTACCGACGCGCTGCTGGCCGTCGGCGAGCAGGTCCGGGGCGAGCATTTCGTCGAGGGCGACCTGATCCGCGTCTATGTGGTGGAGGTCCGCCGCAGCAGCCGCGGCCCGCAGGTTCTGGTGTCCCGCACCCATCCGGCTCTGGTCAAGCGCCTGTTTGAGCTGGAGGTCCCCGAGATCGAGTCCGGCGCCGTGGAGATCCGCTCCATTGCCCGGGAACCCGGCTCCCGTACCAAGCTGGCGGTCTATGCCGCTGAGGAAAATATCGACCCCGTCGGTGCCTGTGTCGGTGCCCGCGGCGCCCGTGTCGGCGCTGTGGTAGACGAGCTGCAGGGAGAGAAAATGGATATTGTGGTCTGGTCCGACGACATCTGCCAGTTTGTTGCCTCGGCCCTGTCTCCGGCGGACGTGGTCTCTGTCACCCAGCTTCCCGGCGCAAAGGCCTGCCGCGTCATCGTCCCCGACGACCAGCTCTCCCTGGCCATCGGCAAGGAGGGCCAGAACGCCC
>CAMFZO010000156.1 GCA_946006895.1 uncultured Clostridia bacterium
CCCCTCGGCAGCAGCAAAGCCAACGGCAGAGGCCAGCAGCGTCAGCGCCATGAGCAGCGCAGCGCCGCGTTTCAAAACAGAGCGCATAATCATCGTTCCTTCCTCTCTGTTTTATCAGGATCCGGCTATTCCAGACAGATCGGAACAGGCGCATGAAGCGCCAGCGTGTTCTTTGTGACGAGACAGTCATAGGCCAGCGCCGTCACGCCATGGCTGACCGCCTTCCGAAGCGCCTCAGCAAAGGCCGGATGCCGCTCCGCATTGGGCCGGAATACGTGCATCTGCCCCATCTGGATGACGAAAAGGACATAGGCCCGGAACCCCAGTCCGGCAAGCTGCGACAGCTCCCGCAGATGCTTTATGCCGCGCTCCGTCGGCGCGTCGGGAAAGCTGGCCACACCGTCGTGCTCCAATGTCACGCCCTTGACCTCCAGATAGCCCTCCTGTCCCGCTTCATCGCAGACGAAAAAATCAAGGCGAGAGCTTCCGAACACCGCCTCGGGCTTCACGATCTCCAACCGACCCATCCCAGGCAGGGCCAGCACACCGGAAAGCAATGCCTCCCTTGTCACCCGGTTGGGCGCCTGGGCGTCCATATTGACCAACAGCGGGGGCGCGTTCTCCCGCTGCTTTTCCACGGCAATGAGGGAATAAGCCAGCTTCCTGCTGCCCATGCGGCCGGAGAAATCCTCCAGATAAACCCGCGTCCCGGGCAAAAGCAGCTCTCCGCAGCGTCCCGTGTTCTTCACGTGCACCGTCGTTTCCGCGCCATCCAGGCGGACACGGGCGATAAAACGATTGGGGCGTTCCAGAAAGACCGCTGGGCGTATGTTCGTGTAGATCATGATTTCTGTCCTTTTCGCCGCCGTCGGCAGCTTCCCATGCCGGAAGCAGCAGTTTCTCTTTTATTTGACGAATTATAGCAGAAAAGTCTTTATTTCGCAATCTCATTTCCGCTTTTTCTATAAGATCAGCCTTTCTTCGCAGGATTCATGCGCCGAAAGCCGATCCATGGAACTCTGTTTTTTCAGATTGACGGAAAACAGAAAATATGGTAAAATGAAACCAAGAATCGGCATACAATCAAACGGTATGTTCGGAAAATCCGTGTTTGACCGCTGATTCCGATCAAAAACTGTTTCGGCGGGCTGTCAGCCCGCCTGGAGAAGGCCATGAAACATCTGAAGCGCTTTTTCGGCTACCTGTTTGCCGTTTTTCTGAACCTGTTTTTTCATCTTCACTGGTCCATCCCCGCTTGGCTGCTGTTGATCCTGCACTTCTGGCAGGGCTGGCATATCCGCTGGTTCTGGATCGCCCTCGGGCTTTGGGGCTTGTATGTTACAGGACGGACCATTGTATTTTCCCTGCTGCATCGGGGCGGACAGAGTTTGGATCCCAAGCCCCGCAACCGCAATCCCTATTCCAGGAAAAACAAGGATGCTTTTCCTCCCGTCGGCAAAGAGCCAGAGTAATTTACCCGCGCAGGGTCACATATCTCACATTTTGTTATACATGAAAGGAGCAACACCATGGGACTTATCAAAGCTGGAATCGGAGCCTTGGGCGGCACACTGGCCGACCAGTGGAAGGAATTCTTCTACTGTGAAGCCCTGCCGAAAAATGTGCTGATGGTCAAGGGCCAGAAGCAGATCACCTCCCGTTCCTCCAATACCAAGGGCAACGACAACATCATCTCCAACGGCTCCGGCATTGCTGTCGCTGACGGTCAGTGCATGATCATCGTGGAGCAGGGAAAGATCGTCGAGGTCTGCGCCGAACCCGGCCAGTTCACCTATGACTCCTCCACAGAGCCCAGCATCTTCACCGGCAAGCTGGGAACCTCCATCAAGGAGACCTTCAAGACCATCGGCAAGCGCTTTGCCTACGGCGGCGACACCGGCAAGGACCAGCGCGTCTACTACTTCAACACGAAAGAGCTGATCGACAACAAGTTCGGCACGCCCACGCCCATCCCCTTCCGCGTGGTCGACCGCAACATCGGTCTGGATATTGACGTTTCCGTCCGCTGCAGCGGCGTTTACTCCTACAAGATCGCCGACCCCCTGCTGTTCTACACCAACGTATGCGGCAATGTCAGCAATGAATACACCCGCGAGGAGATCGACGGCCAGTTGAAAACGGAGTTCATTTCCGCCCTCCAGCCCGCCTTCGCTAAGATCTCCGAGCTGGAGATCCGTCCCTCCGCCCTTCCGGGACACGCTGAGGAGCTGTCCCAGGCCATGAACGACGCTCTGACCAAAAAGTGGGGCGAGCTGCGCGGCCTGAAGATTGTCTCCATCGCCATGAATCCCATCACCCTCACCGAGGAGGACGCCGCCCTTATCAAGCAGGCCCAGCGTACCGCCATCATGCGCGACCCGACCATGGCTGCCGCAACGCTGGTGGGCGCCCAGTCCGACGCCATGAAAGCAGCCGCCGAGAACAAAAACGGCGCCATGATGGGCTTTATGGGCATGGGCATGGCTCAGCAGGCCGGCGGCATGAACGCACAGAACCTCTTTGCCATGGGTCAGCAGCAAGCCGCTCAGCAGCAGGCAGCCCCGGCAGCACCCGCCGCAAACACCTGGAAATGCAAATGCGGTGCGACAGTCTCCGGCAAATTCTGCCCGGAATGCGGCACGAAAAAGCCCGAACCCCCTGCGGCCAATAGCTGGAAATGTAAGTGCGGCACGACGGCCACCGGAAAGTTCTGCCCCGAGTGCGGCTCTCCCAGGCCCGCCGAGAACGCCGGCTGGATCTGCTCCTGCGGCGCGGTGAATAAGGGCAAGTTCTGCTCCGAATGCGGCGCGAAGAAGCCCGCCGGAGAACCCCTCTTCAAATGCGACAAGTGCGGCTGGGAGCCCCAGGACCCGAAGCATCCCCCGAAGTTCTGCCCCGAGTGCGGCGACATCTTTGACGACAGCGACATTCAATAAGAACGGAGGTCCCGTTTATGGCGGCTTTGCTGGAATATAAGTGTCCCTGCTGCGGTGGCGCCATTGCCTTTGACAGTAGCGTCCAGAAGATGAAATGTCCCTACTGCGACACGGAATTTGAGATGGACGCGCTGAGAGCGCAGGATGAGGCGCTGCGGCAGGAGCAGGAGCAAACAGAAGATATGTCCTGGGATACCAGCGCGGGAAGTGACTGGCAGCCGGGAGAGACGGAAGGGATGCGGGTCTATACCTGTAAATCCTGCGGCGGCGAGATCGTCGGCGACGAAAACACCGGCGCTACCGCCTGCCCCTATTGCGGCAACCCGGTGGTCATGACCGGCGCTTTCGCGGGCGCTCTGCGTCCCGATCTGGTCATCCCCTTCCAACTGGACAAGGAGGCCGCAAAAAAATCCCTTGCGCAGCATCTGCAGGGAAAGCGGCTCCTGCCCAAGGCGTTCAAGAACGAGAATCATATCGACGAGGTCAAGGGCGTCTATGTCCCCTTCTGGCTGTTCAACGCCGAGGCAGACGCCGACCTGCGCTACCGTGCCACCCGTGTACACACTTGGTCTGACAGCAATTATGATTACACCGAGACCCAGTATTTTTCCATCCTGCGCTCCGGCTCTCTTGCCTTCGACAATGTTCCCGTTGACGGCTCGTCAAAGATGGCCGACGATCTGATGGAGTCCATCGAGCCTTTCGATCTGCGCGGCGCAGTTGACTTCCAGACTGCCTACCTGGCAGGCTACCTGGCTGACAAATACGACGTGACCGCCGAGGAGAGCATCAACCGTGCCAATCAGCGCGTCCGGGAAAGCACGGAGGACGCCTTCCGCGGCACCGTGCAGGGTTACGCCACGGTCATGCCGGAACATTCCAATCTGCGTCTGAAAAACGGCAGGGCGAAATACGCGCTCTATCCCGTCTGGCTCCTGAACACCACCTGGCAGGGCAAGAAATACACCTTCGCCATGAACGGCCAGACCGGCAAATTCGTCGGCAACCTCCCCATGGACAAAGGGGCTTTCTGGAAATGGTTCTGGGGTGTGACCGCCGCTGTTACGGCCTGTCTCTTATACACATCTGACGCTGCCGACGAAGGCTTAGGTGTA
>CAMFZO010000157.1 GCA_946006895.1 uncultured Clostridia bacterium
GGTCAGGATGCCTACCGTATCAATGCCGGAGTTGACGCAGTTGGACAAAGGGAAATCAATGATGCGGTACTTACCGCCAAAAGGAACTGCAGGTTTCGCGGTGTTTTCCGTCAACACCATCAGACGGCTGCCCTGGCCACCGGCCAGAAGCATGGCAACACAATGCTTTTTCTGGAAGTTCATGCTCATCTCTCCTTGTCATTTTTTGGGTTTACGCGGGGTCGCCTTTCGTTTGTAATATGTCGCCGACAGCGGCGCAAGGGTAAATTCGCCGGACATGGGCAGTCCGTGCATGGGTTCTTTTTCGGCGGTGACCTGGCCCAGAGGCGTTCCCGTGCCGCCGTATTTCACATCGTCACTGTTGAACACAGGCTCATAGACGCCGGGTTTCGGCAGTCCCAGGCGGTAGTGCTCCCGCTTCACCGGGCAAAAGTTGCAGACGCAGATGACTTCTCTGCCCCGGCGGTCGATGCGCCGGAATGCAACTACGCTGTTGTCCCGGTCATCGACGGAGATCCACTGGAAGCCCTTCCAGTCCGTGTCGTTGTTCCACAGGCTGCTGTTATCCAGGTAGAAACGGTTCAGGTCCCGCACATATTCGCGCATCTGGCGGTGGCGGTCGTAGTCCAGGAGCATCCAGTCCAGACCCTGGTCATATTTCCACTCGATGAACTGGGCAAATTCGTTGCCCATAAAGCTGAGCTTCTTGCCTGGATGACCCATCATAAAGCCGTAGAAGACCCGCAGATTCATGAATTTCTCATCGTAGCTGCCGGGCATTTTATTGATGAGGGAGCCTTTTCCGTGGACCACCTCATCATGGGACAGAGGCAAGATGAAATTCTCCGCATAGGCATAGGTCATGGAGAAGGTCAGATTATTGTGGTTGCCCTTGCGGAACAGGGGATCCGTGGACATATACCGCAGCATATCGTTCATCCAGCCCATGTTCCACTTGAACAGGAAGCCCAGGCCGCCGTCGTAATCCGGCTTCGTGACCATGGGGAAGGCGGTGGATTCCTCTGCCACCATGATGGCGCTGCGGCGGGCGGAGAAGACTGCGCGGTTGAGCTTGCGCAGGAAGGCGATGGCCTCTAGGTTCTCCTTGCCGCCGTATTTGTTGGGATGGTACTCACGCCGGCCGTAGTCCAGATAGAGCATGGCCGCCACCGCGTCCACCCGCAGGCCGTCCACGTGGTACTGCTCCAGCCAGTAGACGGCGTTGGAGATCAGGAAGGACTGCACCTCGCCCTTGCCGAAGTCAAAAATGCGGGTGGTCCAGTCGGGATGCTCGTTCATCATCGGGTCGGAAAGCTCATAGCAGCAGGTGCCGTCGAACTCGTACAGGCCGTGCTGATCCTTGGGGAAATGAGCAGGCACCCAGTCCAGCAGCACGCCGATGTCCGCCTGATGGCAGCGATCCACAAACCTCATGAACTGCTGCGGCGTGCCGTAGCGGTATGTAGGAGCGTAATAACCCGTCACCTGATAGCCCCAGGAGGGATCATAAGGATATTCCGACAGGGGCATCAGCTCCACGTGGGTGTAGCCCATCTCCTTCAGGTACGGGATCAGCTCGTCAGCCAGCTCCTCATAGTTGTAGCAGCTTCCGTCCGGCTTGCGTTTCCAGGAGCCAAAGTGGATCTCGTAGATGTTGACGGGGCTATTGAGGATCTTTCTTTTGCCCTGACGGCGGCGGAAACTGCCGTCACCCCAGGTATAGCCCTCCAGATTGCAGATCACGCTGGAATTCTCCGGCAGGGTCTGACAGCGGAAGCCATAGGGATCAGCCTTGTAGACTTTGGAGCCGTTGGGCCGGCTGATACAGTATTTATATGCCTGTCCCTCCCGGGCATATGGGGAAAACGCCTCCCAAACGCCGTTTTTCAGCCGGGTCATGGGCAGATCGTTCTCATTCCAGAAGTTCCAGTCACCGGTCACGGTGATCTCACGGGCATTGGGAGCCCAGACACGGAACATATAGCCCTTCACGCCGTCCTGTTCTGCTGGATGGCAGCCCATAAAGTTGTAGGCGCGGAATTCGTCGCCGTCAGAGAAGCGCTTGAGCGCATTTTGCAGGATAGTGTCCATCTCCGCCTCCTTTGTATAATCCCAAGAAATATTTTGATACAGTTTGATTATACCACTTTGCACAAAAAAAGCAACTGCTTTGAAGAAAAATTGACAAAGATGTTGTATTTTCCTTTGAGATTGATAAATTTCAGACTTTGGTAGTATTGTACGCTGATTCTACGAAAAAATATGGGGAATCCTACCGCAGAGAGAAGAAATCTTTCCCGGGCGGCGGTGGAAAATCCTGGCTTGACAAACCGGGCGCGTTGGAATAATATTAAGGATAGGGCCGTGAGCCATAAATGACAACAAAGGAGGGAACTTCATGGATGCTGGGAGCAATAGCGGCACAGCGGTAGGCCGAAGTCCGCGGGGAGTGCTCCGCATCCGTGCGGGTCGTTCCCTGTAACTTAACAGGTCTGCCGTGCCGGTTTGAATCTTTGATAAACCATGAAGAATCAGGAGGAAAAGACCGATGGCAGAACACAATGTCACCGTTGAAGGCACCCTGCAGGCGCTTTTGGCGGATAAAAAATACGCCACTATCCGCGATATTCTGATCACCATGAACCCGTCCGATATTGCCTCTGTTTTCGATGAACTGGAGGAGGAGCGTCTGCCCCTGCTGTTCCGTCTGCTGCCCAAGGAGCAGGCAGCGGAGACCTTCGTCGAGATGGACCCGGACGCCCAGGAGCTGCTGATCCGCGGCTTCTCCGACTCGGAGCTGCGCGAGGTTTTGGACGAGCTTTACGTGGACGACGCGGTGGATATTGTGGAGGAGATGCCCGCCAATGTAGTGCGGCGCATCCTTTCCCAGGCAGACCCCCAAATGCGCAAGGAGATCAACGAGATCCTTCGCTACCCGGAAAACTCCGCCGGTTCCATTATGACCACGGAATATGTCTCCCTGCGGCCGGGCATGACGGTGGAGGAGTCTATCCTCCGCATCCGCCGCACCGGTGTGGACAAGGAGACCATCTATACCTGTTACGTCACCCGTGACCGCACTTTGGTCGGTCTGGTGACGGTCAAGGATCTGCTCCTGGCCCAGGACGACGACACGCTGATCCAGGACATGATGGAGACTAACGTCATCTCGGTCAACACCCTGACGGACCAGGAGGAAGTGGCCCAGATGTTCTCCAAATACAACTTCCTCGCCCTGCCCGTTGTCGACACGGAAAACCGCATGGTCGGCATCGTCACCTTCGATGACGCCATGGACGTCATGGAGGACGAGTTCACGGAGGACATGGAGATCATGGCGGCTATGACGCCCTCCGACAAGACCTATCTCCGTTCGACGGTTTTTGACCTGTTCAGGCACCGTATCCCCTGGCTGATGCTCCTGATGGTGTCGGCAACCTTTACGGGCATGATCATCACCGGCTTTGAGGACGCCCTGGCGGCTCAGGTGGTCCTGACCGCCTTCATCCCCATGCTGATGGACACCGGCGGCAACTCCGGTTCCCAGTCCTCCGTCACCATCATCCGTGCCTTGTCTCTCGACGAGATCGAATTTTCCGACCTGTTCCGTATCCTCTGGAAAGAGATCCGCACGGCGGTGCTGTGCGGCGTCACCCTTTCCGCAGCCTGCTTTGCCAAAATCATGCTTATTGACCGCCTTCTCATGGGCAACACCGACGTGACCTGGCTGGTGGCGCTGGTCGTCTGCATCACCATGGCGCTGACGGTCCTGGTGGCAAAAGCAGTCGGCTGTTCCCTGCCGCTGCTGGCCAAGAAGCTGAAGCTGGATCCCGCCGTCATGGCGAGTCCCTTTATCACCACCATTGTCGACGCCCTCTCTCTTTTG
The DNA here is from genome assembly GCA_946006895.1 of uncultured Clostridia bacterium. Classification (GTDB taxonomy): domain Bacteria; phylum Bacillota; class Clostridia; order Oscillospirales; family Oscillospiraceae; genus JAZOXB01. The sequence continues at coordinate 3,887 of CAMFZO010000157.1, forward strand.
CTCTACTTCGGCGTGGCAAGCGCCCTGCTGCTGTGAGAATAATCCAGAATATCATAAGACCCGGGTGCGAGAACCATCGCGCCCGGGTCTTTTTGCATGGATAGCTTTGTCGTTCCCCACAATATTGGGGTATGCC
>CAMFZO010000158.1 GCA_946006895.1 uncultured Clostridia bacterium
TGTAAAAAACGTGACAGCCTGCGACAATAATCGGAAGGAGAAATCATACCTTTGTGTATGGATTAAAGATATGGAAGAAAAAGTTGTGTGCTATTATTGCGGGACCATCTATGATGCGGACCGTGAAAAATGTCCCCTCTGCGGCAGCAGTGTCCGCTCGGAGGAATCTGCGGCCAGCCGTCCCGTGCAGCGCCGCCGGATCACCGAGGAGGAGCGCCGTCAGCGCCGCCGCGCCGCCAAGGGGAAGTTCGCCGCGCCGAAAAAGAAAAAGAAGGAACGGGATCCCAAGGGTCTGCGGATCGCCGCCTTTGTTTTTCTGCTCCTGGCAGCGTTGGTCGTGTTCTATTTTATCGGCGATATGATCGGCTGGTGGCCGGGCCTGGAAAACCTTGTGGACCGGTCCGGTTCCTACGAGCCGACGGCGGTCAATACGGCCTGTGAGGAGCTGCTGGTGGAGCCGGAGCGTATCGAGCTTTCCAGCCTGGGTGAGACGGCGCAGATGACCGTCAGCGTCAACCTGGGCTGTGAAAAGACCGTCTACTGCATCAGCGGCGACGAGCGCGTCGCCACCGTATCCCAGACCGCGGTGACCGACATCGGCGAGGATGCGAAATCGGCCACCTTTACCATCACGGCGGTGGGGACCGGAGAGACGGAGATTACTGTGACCTGCGGCGACAAGACCGCGGTCTGCACCGTGTCATGCTCCGATCCGGAGGGAGCTTCGGAGTCTACGCAGGAAGAGCAAGCCACAGTCGGTGAGGATTTTGAGCCCGAGCTGAACTACGACTATGACGCCTCTCTCTACGCCCGCGGCGAGAGCGTGCAGCTCCGTGTGACCAACCTGCCCACCGGAGTTGCCGTCACCTGGCGCAGTGACGACGAGACGGTGGCGAAGGTCAGCCAGACCGGTGAGGTCACGGCCATCGGCGGCGGCAAGACGACGGTCACTGCCACCGTGGGAGACAAGACCGCCCAGGTCATCATCCGCTGCAACTTCGGCGACGCGGAGATCACAGGCGCCCACCTAGAAAAGAGCGACGTCACCGTCCGTGTGGGCGAGGTCTTCGACCTGTATCTCTACGACTCCGAGGGCGAGCACATTTCAGACATTACATATACTGTCGGCAACCCGGATGTCTGCAAGGTGCAAGACGGCATGGTCACCGTCACCGGCTACGGTACGACGACTATCACGGTCACCTTCAACGGTCAGGAATTCACCTGCATCGTCCGCGCCCGTTGAGCTTTGGCGGCGTTGAGCCGCAGTATGATATGAAAAACCGGCGCGCTGTTCAGGCCCTTTCGACCTTTGCAGCGCGTCGGTTTTCATTTTTCAAAAAAGGGGAAGGCACGGCATGAAAAACTTGCTATGACCGGATGCACAGGCTTATGCGTCCTGGGCGTCAGCCAGGGTGTGTCTGCGGAAGAGCAGGGAAATACACCACAGGCCGGCCAGGCCGATCAGCGTGTAGATGATACGGCTGACGGTAGCTGTCTGTCCGCCGAAGATCCATGCGACCAGGTCAAATTTGAAAATGCCGACGAGGCCCCAGTTGAGAGAGCCGATAATGCTCAAAATCAGTGCCAAAGTGTCCATTTCTTTTCCTCCCTGTTGTTGTGCTGGTTCTATTATGGACCGGTTTTTCCGTCACTATACGCAATTTTATTGACGAAATTTGTCAAAAATCACGGAGCGTTTTTTGAATTTTGGACTATACAAACAAATTAATCTACGATATAATAAAAAACGTTAGGACAACTAAAAAATTTTTAGAAAGGTAGTTTTGCATATGAATTCCTTTTTACCCGCTGATATTTTGATGCCCCAGGTGGATTCCATGGAGAAGTGGGCGGTCATCGCCTGCGACCAGTTTACCTCTGACCCGGCTTACTGGGAGCGTGTACGAAAGAACGCCGAGGGCGCGCCGTCCACCATCAACCTCATCCTGCCGGAGGCGGAATTGGGCACGGAGAAAGAGGCGGAGCATACCGCCCTCATCAACGCGACCATGGCGGAATATCTGAAAAACGACGTGTTCAAGACCTACAGGAACGCCCTTGTCTATGTGGAGCGCACACTGGAAAATGGCACCGTCCGCAAGGGCCTGGTGGGTATGGTGGACCTGGATGCCTATGACTATTCCACCGGCTCCACCTCCGCCATCCGCGCCACCGAGCGCACCGTCGTTGAGCGTATCCCGCCGCGTATGCGTGTACGCCGGGACGCTCCCATCGAGCTGCCCCACATCCTCATGCTCTGCGACGACCACGATAAGGTCCTCATTGAGCCCATCGCGGAGAAAAAGTCCGGCCTCACCAAGCTCTATGATTTTGAGCTGATGGAGGGCGGCAACCATATCACCGGCTGGCTGGTCGACGGCGAGGAGGCGGAAGCCTTCAACGCCCGCCTGACGGACTACACCGCCAACGTTGGCAAGAAGTACGCCGATCTCAAGGGCGTTCCCATGGTCTTTGCCGTGGGCGACGGCAACCATTCCCTGGCGACAGCCAAGTCCTGCTATGAGGAGCTGAAGGCGCAGAATCCCGGCGTGGACCTTTCCAACCATCCGGCCCGTTTTGCCCTGGTGGAGCTGGAGAATATCCACGACGAGGCTCAGGTCTTTGAGCCAATCCACCGCGTCATCACCAACTGCGACCCGAAGGCCCTGCTGGAGGCCCTCAAGAAGGAAGCCTGCGCCGACGGCGGCTTTGAGGTCAGGTGGTATATCGGCCAGGAGAGCGGCACCGTCTCTCTGGACAAGTTCAAGAGCCAGTTGGCTGTGGGCGTGCTGCAGGGCTTCCTGGACGGCTATCTGAAGGACAATGCCGGCGAGATCGACTATATCCATGACGACGACGCCCTCATCGGCCTTGCCCGGCAGGAAAACGCCATTGGCTTCCTGCTTCCGGCCATGGAAAAGAGCCAGCTCTTCCGCGGCGTCATTGCCGACGGCATCCTGCCCCGCAAGACCTTCTCCATGGGCCACAGCCGTGAGAAGCGCTACTACCTGGAGGGCAGAAAGATCAAATGATGACCCTGCGGGAGGGCGCCTTTGCCAAGCTGAATCTGACCCTGGACGTTCTGAAAAAGCGGCCTGACGGCTATCACGACTTGCGTTCGATCATGCAGACCGTCTCCATCCGCGACGATGTGGAGATCGACGTGGATACCGGGCGGCCCTGGTGTGTGCGATGTGACCGCGACGGCATCCCCTGTGATGAGCGCAATCTGGCCTGGAAAGCTGCCCGGGTGTTTTTCGACAGACTGGGCGGCGAGCCGGACGGCATTGAGATCCGCATCACCAAACGGATCCCGTCTCAGGCGGGACTGGCCGGCGGCAGTGCCGACGCTGCGGCGGTACTGCGGGCCCTCAACGCCTGGGAGGACTATCCGCTGTCCGTCTATGCCCTGTGTGAGCTGGGCGCGCTGGTCGGCTCTGATGTGCCGTTCTGCGTTCTGGGCGGCACGGCACTGGCAGAGGGCAGGGGAGAGCGTCTGACCAAGCTGCCGGATGCCCCGGAGATGTTCTACGTGGTCTGCAAGCCGCAGCTCTCCTTTTCCACGCCGGAGCTTTTCGCCCGTTTGGACGGCGTGACGGTGGCCAAGCGCCCCGACCATACCGCCATGCGCGCCGCCCTGCAGCGGGGCGATTTGGAGCAGATCGGAAAGAACCTGTGCAACGTCTTTGAACAGGCGGCAGGGGAGAACAGCGGAGAACTCAACTATATCAAATCCGTCATGATGACCTACGGCGCTTACGGCGCCCAGATGACCGGCAGCGGCTCTGCGGTGTTCGGGATCTTTGACTCCTTTGAATACGCCGCTGTGGCCTGCACCATGCTCAAGGAGAATTATCCCGACGTTTTTATCGCGAAAAATATCGCATGACGGCCTTATACTAGAATCTGATAAAAAGGTTTAAAACCTTTTTATAGCGCCGTCAGGCGCGTC
>CAMFZO010000159.1 GCA_946006895.1 uncultured Clostridia bacterium
TTTTTCAGGTAATCAGGCTTCTTAGGATCGGTATTTCGGCTCTTTTCCGCATCAGGCGGAAAGGAACCGAACATGATCGTAAAGTACAAAGACTACTACGAGGGCGCCGTCAATGTCGACCTCCCGGACGATACGCCGCCAGAACTATTGGATGAGGTCATGGCGTTTTTCAAGGAGGACTATCGTCATGAGTACAACATGCACAGGCGCGATGAGCGGCACGGAGTCTCCTACCTGGATGCATTTGAGTATGAGCCCGCCGCCTCATACGACTACAGTTCCTTGGCGTACCACATGACGCCAGAAGAGATCCTGCTCCTGAAGGAAGAGGACGCGCAGGGACTGAAGCGCCTGGATATCCTGACCGAGAAACAGCACCGTAGAATGCTGTTGAAGATGTACGGTTTCTCCATGCGGGAAATTGCCGTGATCGAAGGCACCGATCACAGCAGTGTAGCAGAGTCAATTGCTGCGGCGGAAAAGAAATTGAAAAAACATTTCGGAAATACCCCCACAAAATGACCTCCGGATGGCTTGTATAGTGAGAGGACTTCTCTCAGAAAGGAGCCACACCATGAAAAATTTTGAAAGGAGGCTGCCGTCGTGAAACCGATCACGATTTATACAGCTAACCGCCGCGGGGATAAGTTCAATACGTTTTATCCCGAGAAACGGATCATCAGCTCCGCCGAGGATTTGACTGAGGCCGCTCAGTACGACCAGGTCTTTGCCGAATACAAGGATTATCACCGGGCAGTCACAAACTTCATCTGCTCAGATTGCCTGCCCGTCGACTGCGACAATGATCACTCCGACCTGGAGTCTGACTGGAAGACCGCCGCCGATGTGGAAGCCGCGTTCCCGGGCGTCCCGTTCTATTTGATCTACAGCCGACACCATATGAAGTGGAAGGACAAGTACAGTCCGCGGCCCAGGTTCCACATCATTTTTCCCGTCGATCCAATCACAGATGCAGAAGCCTATCGTCAGCTGAAGGAATCGGTCATCGCGCACTTCCCTTACTTCGATACCAACGCGAAAGACTCTGCCCGTTTTTTCTTCGGCGTCAAGTCGCCGGTCGTGGAGCAGCATGGAGGTGAGACCGTTGCAGCTGAATGAATTCATGGGGCAGCTGGCCCCGCCTCCGCAACCGGAGAAAGAACAGACCGCTGTTGAAGCACCGACCGGAAAACTTGAGGATTTGTCTGATCAGGTGATCCCCGAGGGGCAGCGCAATACCACCATGTCGCACATTGCCGGGAAGCTGATCAAGCGTTACGGCAACACCGATGAGGCCAGGAAACTGTTCGTGGAGAAAGCGAAAGCCTGCGATCCTCCGCTCAGCCAGGATGAATTGAAAAGCATCTGGAAGAGCGCCGTCAGCTTCGGCAAGAAGGTCGCCGCTCAGGAAGGGTATATCCCCCCGGACGAATACAACGACCATACCCCTCGCAAGCCGGATGATTACTCCGACGTTGGACAAGCCTACGCTTTTGCCAAGCACTGCCGCAGCTATGTCCGCTATTCCCCGGCGACGGACTATATCGTCTTTGACGGCATCTGTTGGCAGGAGTCCAAGCCCCGATCCCAGGCCGCCATGCAGCAGTTCACCGACGCCCAGCTCCGCGAAGCGGAGAAAGAGATCGAACGCACGGAAGAATTGATGGAGAGCAGCGGGGCGAAAGAAATTCTCAACGAGCATCCCAAAGATGCCGCGGATTATCTTTCTGAAGAGCAGAAAACCATCATTTTTGCCCATCAGGCTGCACTCGGTTATAAGAAGTTCGTGCTTCAGCGCCGGGATTCCAAATACCAGGTTGCCGCGCTGAAAGAGGCCCGCCCCATGGTCGAGATCGATCAGCGGGAATTGGATGCCAACGCCTTTCTGCTGAACACCCCGGACTACACCGTGGATCTCCGAAAGGGCATGGACGGCAAGCAGCCTCACCGGGCCGAGGATTTCATTACCAAATGCACCGCGGTCGTGCCCGGCAACGATGGAGAAGAAATCTGGCAGGCAGCGCTGCGTACCTTTTTCTGCAGAGACGATGCGCTGCAGATCTATGTGCAGCAGATCGCCGGTCTCGCCATCATCGGCCATGTCTATGTCGAAGCCCTGATCATCGCGCACGGCGACGGCAGAAACGGCAAGTCCACCTTTTGGAATGTGCTGTCCCGGGTCCTGGGCAGCTACAGCGGCAATATCTCCGCCGACGCCCTGACGGTCGGCTGCAAGAGGAACGTTAAGCCGGAACTGGCAGAGACTAAGGGCAAGCGCCTGCTGATCGCCGCTGAACTGGAAGAAGGAATGAGGCTCAACACATCCCTGGTCAAGCAGTTCTGCTCCACGGACGAGATCTTTGCTGAGAAGAAGTACAAGGATCCCTTCGCTTTCACGCCTACGCATACCCTCGTTCTCTACACCAACCATCTGCCGAAGGTGGGTGCGAACGATCCCGGCACCTGGCGCAGGCTGATCGTTGTTCCCTTCAATGCCAGAATCGAAGGCAGCGGAGATATCAAGAACTACGCGGACTACCTATACGACCATGCAGGCCCGGCTATCCTCGCCTGGATGATCGAGGGCGCGCGGCAGGTAATTGCTGCAAATTTCCACATTGAGCAGCCGGAATGCGTCAGGGAGGCAACGGCGCTATACCGGGAGAACAGCGACTGGCTCGATCATTTCCTCACCGAATGCTGCGAAACAGGCAACACCTATCAGACGTCTTCCGGCGACTTCTACTTGGCCTACCGGGACTTCTGCAACAGGAATGGCGAATATACTCGCTCGACCACAGATTTTTACGCAGCCATCGACCTTGCCGGTTTTACCAGGAAGCGTACGAATAAGGGCCGTGTCGTCTGTGGTGTGCGGCTGAAGCCGGATTTTGAGCCATTGGACTACAACGATGCGTCCTGGAACGAGTAGTGTGTCGGTCATGTCAGTCTCTATATAAAAGTCCCTTTAGGGCATTTTTTTCAGAAAAACTCTCTATAGAAGGTTTTATGAAATGACTGTCGTGACCGTCACACACCCGACTCCCGGATGAAGAAAGGAGAAAACATGAGACTTGTTCCCATCGGCGTCAGCAATGAGGCGGACGCCAAAAGATTTATGAGAGCAGAAGATTTCAGTGATTGCCGGTATGACGGCGTCCAGCTGAGAACGGACAGGAAGAAGAATCCCGTGATCATCATGGAGAGCAAACGAACCGACCCGCTCAGATGGAAAGTCGTGTACGGCTTTTCCCAGGTCTTCTTCCGTTCCTTTGCGGAGGCTGTGGAGTTCTGCAACAGCAGGGGCTTCCAGCTTGTGAAAGACCAGGTGGACGGTTAATGGAATACATCCGATACTATCCGCTTATTGACATGGATACCGGCGGCTTTGAAAAGCAGGGCTTTCTTCCAACTGACGATCTCAATTCCATCCGGGAGCATCACCGCTTCTGGCTGGAGGAGGTCGTCCCTCATTATTTCCGGCTCTGCGCAGCGAAGCCCCAGTCCCGGGATACCGTGTCCCGGTTCAGGATCCACTGCCCATACTGCGGCGGGATCCTCAGTCCTATTTCATCCAATGTAGACGGAAAGAGATACTTTCTCTACGCCTGCGATAAATGTACTCGAAGAGAGAAGGAGAGAAGAAAATGAAAGCTTATCCGCTTATCGTTCCTGAGAAAGGAAAATACCTCGCGCCCGTATCTACTTCCAACACAGTTGAATTTGTCAAGGAAGACTGTGAAATGAGTCTGATCGAGCATATGATTGACGGAAGCGACGGCCATTACAAGTTCCGCTTCCGTTTGCATACGCGGAAGCCCGCCAGTTTCGAAGATACCCTGGAATACGACATCGGCTGCCCGCGCTGC
>CAMFZO010000160.1 GCA_946006895.1 uncultured Clostridia bacterium
CCTCTACGTCTCGTGGGCTCGGAGATGTGTATAAGAGACAGGATATTGGCCTTGCCAAATTTCATGGCGCCGCTGCCGCCGTTGGCACGGGCGGTGAGGAAGAACATGACGGCGATGGTGACGACCAGAATCAGCACGTAGGGCAGGATCTGAAGATACCAGGGGGTCGGCTCCAGAGGCACGAAATTGTAGTCCTTCAGGGTCCCGTCGGCATATTGCTGTTCATAGACCTCATGCAGGTCCTCCCGGAACATATCCAGATCGGCCAGGCCGTGGCAGACCTTTTCCAGCCCCAGGGAGTTGTCCTTTTTCAGCTCCATGGTCAGAACGCCGTTGTCCCACTCAAAAGAGCTGACCTCGCCGTTCAAAAACAGAGCGCGCATCTCGGCGTAGTCGACCTCGGGGAGGCTGTCGCCGCTGAACAGGCCCAAAAGCAGCAGCATGGCGGCGGCAAACAGGATGATATAGATCAGAATATTTGCTCGTCTGGACGGATTGTTCAAAATGATTCTCCTTATACGATACGAAATCCGATCAAAAGCTCTGCCCTCCCGCAAGAGGGCATCGTTTTACACACGGCCCTTTTACGCCGCAAAAAGCTGTTTCCCGCGGATGAAAAGGGCGGCGTTTTTATCAGAAATTCGTATGAAATGACGCGGCAGGCCGGCTTCCTACGGATGGGAGTAGACCGCAGGCTTCAGGATGCCGATAAAGGGCAGGTTGCGGTAGTGCTCATTGTAGTCCAGCCCGTAGCCCACCACAAATTCGTTGGGGATGGTGACGCCGACATAATCGGCCTGCAGCTCCACCCGCCGCCGTGACGGCTTATCCAGCAGGGTGCAGATCTTCAAAGAGGCAGGCTCCTTGGTTTTCAGGTGAGCCACCAGAAAATCCAGGGTCAGGCCGGTGTCCAGAATGTCCTCGATCACCACCACATGGCGTCCGCGCAGGTCGGTGAACACGTCCTTGCGAAGCTGTACGGAACCGCTGGTCTGCGTTCCGCCGCCGTAGGAGGAGGCGACCACAAATTCATATTCGCAGTGGAAGGGGAGCTGTACGACCAGATCCTTGAAAAAATTCACCGCGCCCTTCAAAACGCAGATGAGCACCGGGTCCTTTTCCGCATAGTCCGCCGTCAGCCGGGCAGCCAACTGCGCCACATGGGCGGCGATCTCTTCCTGGGTCAACAAAACGCGCTCGATGTCCTGCAGCATAAATTATCCTTCTTTCTCTATTCGGATGACGGCTGCCCGCTCACCCTCCTGCGCCAAAGCAAGGTGGTTGACGAAAAGCCCCGCTACAGCCAGAACCATATCTCCCGCGGCGATGACCGCAAGACGCTGCCGCTCGACCAGGGGGATCTTCCGGTCGATGAACAGGCGCTTCAGAGATTTTGTATGGCCGTTTTTCAGGGTCAGAGCGTCGCCGCTTTCGCGGCAACGGGCAAAAAGTTGACTGCCGCTGATTATACCATATTTTATGGCAAAATGAAATGGGGTATTTTCAGTTTTTTCGCATTTCTCCGTAAATTCACAGGTGATGCGGAGGCCCAGCTCCGGCAGCTCCGTCACACCGGGCAGCAGGAGCGGCGTTTTGCGCAGCTTCGGCGGCTCCTCCGACGAAACGGTGAAGGCGTCATAGCGGCGGCGGACCGTCAGGCTCCCGGGGAGGGATAACTGTGCCGACGGATTTTCCGACCGCAGCAGGGCCTGCAGCGCCTCGATATGAGCCAGGGAGACATCTTGAGGGAGACAGCGCCGCAGGATCAGCCGCAGGGCGCGTTTTTGCAGGGCATCGGGGGCGGCCAGCAGGGGAGGAATCCGGTAGCTGTCCGGTGTGTCAGCCCTTTGGCACAGGGCCTGCGCCGCTTGCTCCAGAAAAGCGTCGTCTCTCCGCAGCAGCTCCGACTGGCGCAGCAGCTTTTGGGAAAGGTCCGGCGCTTCCTGCTTCAAAAGAGGCAGCACGTGATGGCGCAGCCGGTTACGCAGGCAGCCGTCGCCTGCGTTGGTGGAGTCCTCCCGCCAGGGAATGTCCTCCGCCTGCAAAAAGGCGATGACCTCCTGTCGGGTCACGCCCAGGAGAGGACGGACCAGCTTCCCGCGCACAGGCGGGATTCCGCACAGGCCCCGCAGCCCGCTGCCCCGCAAAAGGTGCAGCAGCACCGTTTCCGCGTTGTCGTCGGCGGTGTGGGCGGTGGCCAGCCAGTCGCAGGGCAGGCTTTCCAGAAATTCGTAGCGCCTGATCCGCGCCGCGTCCTCCAGGCTCCTGCCGCTCCCGGCGGCAAAGGCAGACACGTCGCCGCGCCCCACGGTCAGCTCGATGCCGTGGGCGGCGCAGAAGCTGCGGACAAAGGCTTCGTCCCCGTCCGATTCGGCACCCCGCAGGCAGTGGTTGAAATGGGCGGCAGAGACAGCGATGCCGAGAGCCTCCCGTAAAGAATACAGACACCACAGCATGGCCATGGAGTCTGCACCGCCGGACACCGCGCAGACCACCCGGCCGCCGCCGGAGAACAGTCCGTCACGGCGGCAGCGGGAGAGAACCTCAGCCTTCATTGTGCCGCCACTCCCGGTCTGCGAAGGTGGTGAACTGCGGCAGCCATTGCAGCTCGACGGTGCCGGTCTCGCCGTGGCGGTTCTTCGCCACGATGCACTCGGCCACGTTCTGCTTTTCGGTATCCTTGTTATAATAGTCCTCACGGTAGAGGAACAGAACCTCGTCGGCGTCCTGCTCGATGGCGCCGGATTCACGCAGGTCCGACAGCATGGGGCGCTTGTCCTGACGGCTCTCATTGGCACGGGAGAGCTGGGACAGGCACAAAACCGGCACGTTCAGCTCCTTGGCCATGATCTTCAGGGAGCGGGAGATGTCGGAGACCACCTGCTGGCGGTTTTCGCCGCCGTAGGATTTGGTGCCCGCCGAGGTCATAAGCTGCAAATAGTCGATGACGACCAGCGCCAGATCGTCGATACGGCGGCACTTGGCGTTCATCTCCGCCACGGTGATGGAGGGGTTGTCGTCCACCCGCAGGTCGGTCTGCGACAGAGCCGCCGAGGCAATGCCGATCTTGCTCCACTCGTCCACGGTCAGGCGGCCGGTGGTGAGTTTCTTGTTGTCGATGAAGCTCTCGTTGGAGATCAGACGGGTCACAAGCTGCTGCTTGGACATCTCCAGAGAGAAGAATGCCACGGTCCGCTTGGGATATTTTTTTGCCACGCTCAGGGCGATGTTCAGGGCCATGGAGGTCTTGCCCATGCCCGGACGGGCAGCCAGGAGCATCAGATCTGTCTTGTTCAGGCCGCTGATGAATTTGTCCAGATCCCGCAGACCGGTGGAAATACCGGAGATCTCGCTGCCGGACTCGCTCAGCTCCGTCAGACGGTCAAAGACCTTGAGCAAAATGGTGCCCACGTGCTCCAAAGAGTCGTTGGTATTGCCCCGGCGCAGAGCGTAGATCTTCTTTTCGGCGGCTTCCAGCATATCCTGGGCGCTGCCGGTGCCCTCATAGACGGTGTTGATAATGTCCGTCGCCGCCTCCGACAGATTGCGCAGCAGCGCCTTGTCGTGGACGATCTGGGCGTACTGCTTGGCATTGGCGGCGGTAGGAGTGATCTCCATAAGCTCCATGATGTATTTGGTGGAGCTTTGCTCGTCGTAAACGCCCCGCTCGCGCATCTTGTCCAGCACCGTCACCGGGTCGATGACCTGAGAGTAGCTGAACATCTCATAGATAGTCTCAAAGATGTCGCGGTTGGTCTGCAGATAGAAATCCTCCGGGCGGACCAGCCCGATGACGTCGTTGACACAGCGGCTGTCGATGAGAATGGAGCCGAGGACGGACTGCTCCGCCTCTAAGGAGCTG
>CAMFZO010000161.1 GCA_946006895.1 uncultured Clostridia bacterium
GCATATAGGAGGGGACTTCACTCCACTTGACGTTCATGCCCGCGCCGTGGGAGCAAAAGACGGAATCGGGGGTGTTGTCCAGGTCTGCCTCGGGGGCGTAGCCCGCTTCCTCTATCACCTTCTGCGCGTTATGGCAGGGGGCGTAACCCTCCACCTCACAAACCAGCTTGCCCTGCCCGTGGGTATAGGCGGTGACATCGGACATATAGGACTGCATTTCGGATACAGGCGCACTGCCCTCCAAAACGGTCATGGCACCCTCCTGCACGGGAGAGTCAAAGGAACCGCCCATGGCCCGCAGGTCGTTGATGGCGCGCCCAAGCTGCGCGGCGGGGACGGTCAGGCGGAAACGGTAAAACGGCTCTAACAGGACGCTTTGCGCCTGCATCAAGCCCTGCCTTACGGCACGGTAGGTGGCCTGGCGGAAGTCGCCGCCCTCTGTATGCTTGAGGTGGGCGCGTCCTGCTGCCAGAGTGATACGCAGATCGGTGATCGGCGCGCCGGTCAGAACGCCGAGGTGCGTTTTTTCTTCCAAATGCGTTAAAATGAGGCGCTGCCAGTTGCGGTCGAGAACGTCCTCGCTGCAAGTAGTGTCAAATTGCAGTCCACTTCCTCGGGGGAGGGGCGACAGGATCAAATGAACCTCCGCGTAGTGGCGCAGCGGCTCAAAATGCCCGATGCCCTCCACGGTATTCGTAATCGTCTCGCGGTAGGAGACCCGTCCGCCGTCGATGGCGACATTGAGGTCGAAACGCTCTAAAATCAGTGCCTTTAACACTTCAATCTGCACCTGTCCCATAAGCTGCGCGTGGATCTCGCGCAGACGCTCGTCCCAGACGATGCGAAGCTGGGGTTCTTCCTCCTCCAATTCGCGGAGCTTGGGAAGCACGGTGCGCACCTCCGCGCCTGCGGGCAGACCAATGCGGTAGGTCATCACGGGCGCAAGCAGAGCGGTCTTGCCCTCAGCCTGTACGCCGAGACAGTCACCCGCCAGCAGCGAGGAAAGCCCCGTCACCGCGCAGACTGTACCCGCTTCGACAGTTTCCGCTTGTGTATAATCCGTGCCGGAGTACAGCCGTATCTGCGTGACCTTTTCTTCAATCCGTTCGCCGCCGCGGGGAGTGTAGGCAACGGGCATCCGCACCCGGAGGCTGCCGCCCGTGACCTTCAGAAAGGTCAGACGGTTGCCCTGGGCGTCACGGGCGATCTTATAGACCCGTGCGGCAAATTCGTCGGGATAATACGGTTCTTTTGTGAAGCGCTCCAACGCGGATAGCAGTTCGTCCACGCCTTCTAAATGCAGCGCAGCGCCAAACAGACAGGGGAAGAATTTTTCCGCTGCCCACAGGGAGGCGACTTCCTCATCAGACAGAGCGCCCTCTGCCAGATAAGCCTCCAAAGCCGCCTCATCACACAGGGCGATGCCCTCAAAATCGCTCAACTCCGCGCAAAACTCACTCAGATGCACCTTGGCGTCCTCTAATAGGCGACTTTTGTCTGCGCCTGAGAGGTCCATTTTGTTAAAAAACAACAGGGTGGGAATGTGATAGCGGCGCAGGAGCTTCCAGAGAGTCTCGGTGTGGGCCTGTACGCCGTCGGTGCCGCTGACGACCAAAATCGCATAGTCCGGCACGGTCATGGCTCGTTCCGCCTCGGGGGCGAAATCAACGTGGCCCGGGGTGTCAACCAGGGTGACGGAGAGCCGCTCTGTCTGAAACCGCGCCTGCTTGGAGAAAATCGTGATGCCCCGCGCCCGCTCTAAGCTGTGGTTGTCCAAAAACGCGTCGCCGTGATCCACCCGGCCAAGCTGCCGGCGCTGTCCCGAACGGTAGAGCAGGGCCTCGGACAGGGTGGTCTTGCCCGCGTCCACCGGCGCGAAAATTCCAAGTACGATGTGCTTCATCGGCGATCAAGGAGAGTTGAAAGTGCCATAATTGCCTCCTATGTCTTGCAAGAATCAAAAACCTGCTGTATAATATAAAGGTATACGAAAGGAGAGACGAGAATGTTTTCACTCAAGCCCTATTTCCCGCCGGATTTTTCAGAGGCGAGATTTCAAAACGCGCCCGAGGCCGTTCTGGAGCCTGCGCCCTTTGACGGCGTCGCCCCCATGCGCTATCATGCCATGAGCATTTTCCCCGAGTATTTCAAGATCGGGGGGCAGTGGCTTTTGGCGGAGGAGAGCCGCATGGACTGCGTGGCGGTCTATGAAAACGGGAGGATCGTTGTCCGCGAGTTCCGCCTGCTGAAAAAGGGCGACCTTGTGGTGACGGGCCGCACGGAAAACTGCGAGGACGGTATTTTTGTCCATCCCGACGGCTTCAACGAGAAAAAGGCGAAGAAGGACGTCTTTGCTTTCCGGCAGAACCGCTCCCGCGAGACGGCCTTTTCCCGGGACTACGACGAGATCTACGAGCTGCTGAAATATGAGCGTGACCACGGTAAGATCGTCTGGGTCATGGGCCCTGCCTTTGCCTTTGACGCCGATGCGCGTGCAGCCATGTCCAAGCTCATCGAAAACGGCTACGTCCATGCCATCTTGGCGGGTAACGCTCTGGCCACCCATGATCTGGAGGGCGCCTACCTGAAGACCGCCCTGGGCCAGGACATCTATACGCAGGAATCCATGCCCAACGGCCACTATAACCATCTGGATCTCATCAACCGCGTGCGCTACCACGGCAGCATCGGGAAATTCATCGAGGCCGAGCACATTGACAACGGCATCATCTATAGCTGTGAAAAATACGGCGTGCCCTATGTGCTGGGCGGCTCCGTCCGTGACGACGGACCTCTGCCTCCGGTCTACGGCGATGTCTACGCCGCCCAGAACGCCATGCGCAATGAGATCCGCGGCGCGACCACGGTCATCGCCATGGCCACCATGCTCCACACCATCGCCACGGGCAACATGACCCCGTCCTACCGGGTTCTGCCCGACGGGACGGTCCGGCAGATCTATTTCTACTGCGTGGATGTGTCGGAATTTGTCGTCAACAAGCTGGCTGACCGGGGCAGTCTCTCAGCCCGGGGCATCGTCACCAACGTCCAGGATTTCGTGGTCAATCTGCGCAAGGGCCTGGGACTGTAAAAGGGCTTTTGAAAACGGCGCCGTTATTCCGCGGCGCCGTCTTTTTCTGCTTTCTTTGCAGCCAGCTTTTCCTTAAACTGCGCCACCAGGGGCGTCAGGGAAGCAACCAGGCCCTTTTTCTGCTCGTCGGCCACGTGGAGGATCTGCACCTCACCGCCGCAGACGGCCAAA
The DNA here is from genome assembly GCA_946006895.1 of uncultured Clostridia bacterium. Taxonomy (GTDB): domain Bacteria; phylum Bacillota; class Clostridia; order Oscillospirales; family Oscillospiraceae; genus JAZOXB01. Next base: position 3,263 of record CAMFZO010000161.1, read on the forward strand.
AAGGACAGGGGCGTTTTGGTGATCTTCACACCGGCACCCGCCATGACACCGTCCTTCCGCTTTTCCGGCACCCGATCGGAGCCGCCGCCTGCAAAGCCGCAGGACAGCTTGGAGATGGGAATGACGGTGACGTCGCCGATGACGATAGGCTCTCCCGCGACGGACTGCTCCTTTGCAAAGCTGTGGGCCTGCTCAGCGGTAAATGAAAAAACCTTTATCAGCTCACTCATGGTCTATGTCCTTCCTTTCTTCTTGCCCTGCTTCAAATACTGACCGACCAGTCCCAGCAGGAACCCCAGCAGATATACGGGGCGGTAGTTGAGCTGTCCGTCAAAGACAGCCTCGGTGGACTCGGCGGAAAAATCGCAGCGAAGGTCGACGTTCCGCCGGTGAAATTTGAGTTTGGATTCCAGAAATGCCAGGAGGGGATAGACGGCGGCACAAAGCTCTCCGTAGTTCATGGCGGCGTCGGCGCAGTCGGTGTCTCCGACGACGATGCGCAGATCGAATCGGCGGAACTCCCCGTGGCACACCAGCCGGGAAATGCGCGAGAACAGGGCCTTTACCGCGCAGAAAACGCCGCGG
>CAMFZO010000162.1 GCA_946006895.1 uncultured Clostridia bacterium
GCCAACTCTTTTTCAGGGCGGGACTCCCTTGTCGCTTCAGGGGTCCCGCCCGTTTCTTATATCCAGAAAGCATAAATAACGCGCTGCAGGGCTCCGGCGACGGACCTTGCGGCGCGTTATTTCATTACATTCGGGATTCTAGATGAAGCTTTTTCATCAAGAACCAGTATTAGGACTTAGTATCAGATTTTATATATGAGAGAAAGAAAAAATGATAAAGTTCGGCAGATTTCCCAAATCTGGATTTGCAATGAGCCTTTTGGGACAGTAGAATAGAATTGAAAGGTGGTGGATGAATGGAATATATTCTGAAATATATCGACGATAACCTTTCCATGCGGCTGTCGCTGCGTGACGTTGCCGCGTATGCCGGTTATTCCACCTGGCACTTCTGTGAAAAATTCAAGGTGTTTACCGGTCAGACCTTTACGGATTATTTGCGAACACGGCGGATGCAGTACGCCGTTACTGCGCTTTTGCGCGGAAGAAACATTCAGGAGATCTCCGCAGAAGCGGGATACGAAACGGTATCGGGTTTTGAGCGGGCTTTTTTCAAGCAATACCGCTGTTCTCCGGCTGAGTATAAGCAACGTTCAGTTTACTACCAGGAACGTTATGAACACGAGCGGAGCAAACAGCTTCATATTTCCGACCGCTGTCAAATCCTTCGTGAGCAGATCGCGTCTCCCTCAAAACACTGGGATTTCGCCGCCGGGCTTTACAGCTATTACTTCTGGGAGGGCTTCTTCAGTCTGCCGGAGGAGCAGCGCAGCAATTATACGACGCAGGCGGCGGGCCTTTCTTCCATTATCGAGAATTTTCTTCCCTTTATCGCTGACGGCGAGCTTCTTGTCGGCAACACCTTTCCGTCAGAGCATATCGAGCAGATGGAGCGCGGAATGATGGATCTGATCCGTTCATCTCCGGCGCGCGCCATGGCCTATCTCAAACGGGGGCCGCTCAGTGAGCAGCAGATAGGGCAGCTTTTTACATGGGCGGCGCGGCCTGATTGCCGTTGGCCCTATTATCCCGGCACGGCACGGCCTTTTACGCAAACGGAATTGCTCCGTCAGGAGGAGGGCGCGTCAATGGGTGACTGTTCCCTTGATCGTCACAGCATTCCGGACTACGCCAAAGTACTTCGGTTGGGATTTGATGGCATTTGCAGGGAATTGGACGGAAAAACCGGCGAATTTTACGACGGTTGCCGCAGAGTATGCCGTGCCTGCTGTACAGTCGGTGACCGCTATGCTCTGCTGGCAAGGCAGCTTGCGCTCTACGAGCAGTCAGAAGCTCGCATACAGGAACTCAATCGCATTGCCCAGACCTGCGCACAGGTTCCGCGTTTTCCTGCACGTAACTTCCACGAAGCGGTGCAAAGCCTCTATTTTGCTCATGTCCTCAACACGATGGAGGATGGCGTGAATGCCAATTCCCTTGGCCGCATTGACCAACTGCTCTATCCCTATTACCGCCGGGATATTGACGCCGGACGGCTGACTCGGCGCGAGGCTTTTGAATTGATCTGCTGCCTGTGGCTGAAACTCTACCGCAACTATGACGTGCAGCAATGTACCATCGGCGGCTGCGATGCCGACGGCAACGACGCAGTCAACGAGCTTTCCTATCTGATCCTTGACGTGGCGGAAGAACTGGATCTGGTGCGGTGCCTGTCTGTGCGCTATGGTGAGGCAACGCCGGATCAGTTTCTCCATCGTGCGTTTGAGGTGCTGTGTCACCTGAACAAAGGCGTCAATATGTTCTATAACGACGAGGTAATGATCCCGGCACTGATTAGGCGCGGGATCGCGCCGAAGGATGCCCGGGACTATGCGGTCATCGGTTGCGCTGAGCTTTGTATTCCCGGTAAGAGTAATCCCCATCCGGTCACGGCACGCTGCAATCTGCTCAAGGCGTTGGAGTACGCATTGACCGGCGGCGAAAGCCTCCTGCATCCCGGAAAATTTCCCGGTGTGCGCGGGAAACAGGTCAGTTTCCGGAGCTTTTCAGAATTGAAAAACGCGGTCTTTGTACAGATGGACGCCCTCCTGGACACAGCCGCTGCGCTGACGGAACGCATGACAAAGCTGCGCGCACAGGAATGGCCGCAATTTTATAAATCGCTGTTGACCGAGGGCTGTCTGGAAAACGGACGGTCCTATTGCGACCGCGGCGCAAAATACGATTTTGATGAACTGATGCTGTTGGGCCTGCCCAATCTTGCCGATGCAATGGCAGCTCTGCAGCGGCTGGTTTTTGAGGAGCACCGCTACACATTGCGTCAGGTCACGGATGCACTGCGCCAAAACTGGCCGGATGACGCAATGCGGAAGGAATTTTTGTTCGCCGCGCCGAAATACGGCAATGCGATGCAAAAGGTTGACGCGCTTGCCGCAGAACTGATGGAACACGCGTGTATGCAGCTTGAACAGCGTGGAAGCGCCTGCTCTGATGGCTTTTTCGCCCAAATGCTCTCCTATCGCTGGAGCATCGACCACGGAGCGCTGACCCCTGCGACACCGGATGGCAGAAAAAAAGGGGAGCCACTGGCCGACGGCGTTTCTCCTATGACAGCGCGAGATTTTCGCGGCGTGGCTGCGGCGCTGAGATCCATTGCAACGCTTCCTGCAAACCTGGCTCCCGGTGGCCTTTCCGCAACGGTCGACGTCGATGCCTTCCTTTTCAGCGACTGCCATCTGGATCTACTGCTTGAGATGCTCCGCAGTGTTTCCAAGGACGGCCTGGGCGGGATCCAGTTCAATATCCGCGAGGCGGGAACGCACGACGCGGTACAGGTTTTCGGCTACCGACAAAATTACGAGCAGCTTGACGGGGAGGTGAAGCACTTCATCAAAGAACGAACCGGACATCAGATTCTATAAGACAAAAAACAGAGGAGGAGTGAACAAATTTGAAACGATTTATTCCCTGGATCGTGTGTGCCGCGATATTGGTGGCAATGATGTTTTCCGTCGGCGCGGTCAATCTGTCTCTGCTGAAAAAGCAGACGCCCGCAGTCCGTAAGCCGCTGCTGTCTGCTTCCGATACATGGAGCATGGGCAGCGGATGGATGGATTGCTCGACAGATCAGACAATCCGGTTTGAAAACATCACCGATACCGCCGGGCCGAATATCAACAACGACCTGATCGACGGCAGTAAAGGCTTTTCCATCCGCTTTGCCGTTGATTTTCTGGATCCGGAAAAGCAGACGACTGCGAACCTGACGTTACGACTCAACTCAAATACCATGAGCTATTTTTTCCTGCGTATTACAGGATACGGCGAAGAAGCTATGTTCCAGGCAGACTACTGTGACAACGGCACCTGGAGCAGCGCGGTTCCACTGGCAGGCGGGATGCACATTACCGGCAGCCGCCTGATCGTTCAGATCGACCGTGAAGCAGCACATGACAGCGTCGTGTTCTCCCTGTTTGACGAAAACGACCAGGAGCTAATGCGCCGCAGCGTGAGCTCAAAAGTCTGGGCAGGCAGCCGCTTCCTTGACTGCAGTGATTTGGAACTGCTTTTTAAGCCCATTGAGGGCTACGGACTGTTCCGTATCTCCGACTATGAGGTCAAGGAATTTCCGGACGACGGCGTGGAGCCTCCGTTGAGTGCGTCGGACGTGTGGACCCTTGGCTCGAACTGGCGGGACGATTCCACAGCGGATAACGTTGTGATCTCCAACGTCATTGCAAACGCCGGCCCGAGTTTTTTCCAGGAGCATATCAACGCGGGGGATGCTTTCCGTCTCGGATTCGTTTACACAGGCATCAGTGACTGTCTCTTATACACATCTCCGAGCCCACGAGACGTA
>CAMFZO010000163.1 GCA_946006895.1 uncultured Clostridia bacterium
TCATTTGTCTGCGAAGCAGACACCTCAGTCATTCACTCTTAGTCCTTAGTCCTTAGTCACGAAGCTGCCTGCGGAAGCATAATGGCGGGAACGCGGAAAATTTCCGACACGATCTTCCTTTTGTTGCACGTTTCTGTGCAAAACTTCAGATTTCTTTATTATATATGTATAGGCCCGGAAATTGGTTGATTTTTGCACAGGCTTATGCTATAATGAATTGAATCAGTATCATGGAAAGGAGTCGGCTATGTATTCCAACGCTTATGTCTGGTCACGTGTCCTGTCTTATCTGGAACAGCACTCTCCTGCCGCTGCCGTCACCTCCTATTTTGACGACGCGGAGGTCGTCGAGCTCAACGAGGAAAAGCTGGTGATCTATTCTCCCTCCCCCTTCCGCAAGGACGTGATCCTCAACCGCTACACCGAGCTGATCAAGGACGCCATGCGGGACCAGTTCCAGACGGAGATCGAGCTGGTGGTCCTGGACGAGGAGGAATTCCCCCAGTATTCCCTCAACAAGCGCAGACGCACCTTTGTGGAATTTAATTCCCAGTATACCTTTGACACCTTTGTGGTCGGCTCCTCCAACAAGCACGCCTTCTCCGCCGCGGAGGCCGTCGCCGAGGAACGAACCACCGCCTACAACCCCCTGTTTCTCTACGGTCAGAGCGGTCTGGGCAAGACCCACCTGCTCTACGCCATTGCCAACCGCATCCAACAGAAGCACCCGGAATACAACATCGTCTACATCCGGGGCGAGCAGTTCACCAATGAGTTTATCGAGGCCGTCCGCAGCGGTAAAAACTTTGAATTTCGCGACAAATACCGCAACGCCGACCTGTTTTTGATGGACGACATTCAATTCATCGCCGGCAAGGACGCCACTCAGGAGGAATTTTTCCACACCTTCAATACCCTCTACGAAAACCACCGGCAGATCGTCCTGACCTCTGACCGGGTGCCGTCGGATATGCTCCGCCTGGAGGACCGTTTGCGCACCCGCTTTGAGTGCGGCCTCATCGTTGACGTGCAGCCGCCGGACTACGAGACCCGCTGGGCCATCATCAAAAACAAGGCCCTGTCTCTGGGGCTGACCTTCCCCGACGAGGTCTGCGACTACATCGCCGAAAATCTCACCAACAACGTGCGGCAGATCGAGGGCGCCGTCAACAAGATCAAGGCCTATCACGACCTGGAGCACTGGGAGATCAACGTGCCCAACGTCTCCCGGGTCATTAAAATCATCATACGTGATAAAAAAGAAGCCAATCCCGGCCTGATTATCAGCGAGGTCTGCCGGTTCTATTCCATCGAGGAAAGCGTCCTGCGCAGCACCCAGAAAACCAAGGGTACGGCGGAGGCGCGGCAGATCGCCATGTACCTGATCCGCAAGATGACCAGCCTTTCCCTGCCCGACATCGCCAAGGAGTTCGGCAAGAATCACACCACCGTCCTCTACGCCATCCGCCGGGTGGAGGAGGAGCTGCGCAACACCTCCAACGGCCTGCAGGACAACATCCGCGACATCACGGCCAACATCAATTCCCGTCTGTGAACGTCGGAGGTCAAAGGGCGTGACGATGGTGTCCGCCCATAGGCTGCCAGCGGCAGCTTTATGGCTAAGGGCTAAGGACTAAGGGTGAATGACTGCGGTGTGCGCTCCGCGCACGATTCAAATACTTTTTGTGAACAGTGAACGGTGAACAGTGAATAGTGAATAGTGAATAACGGATGTGTCTGCTGCGCAGACGAATCATAAAACGGCACGGCAGAGTCGCCGTGCCCTACGGACATGGACACACTAATATTGTAGGGGCGGACGACTCTGTCCGCCCGATGCTGCCGCGGGCAGCTTTATGGCTAAAGGCTAAGGACTAAGGGTGAATGACTGAGGTGTCTGCTGCGCAGACGAATAAAAATAACGGCACGGCAGAGTCGCCGTGCCCTACGGACACAAAGACCACTCGCACCCGTAGGGGCGGCTATCAGCCGCCCGCCGAATACGAAGCCGCGTCCAATCGGGCGGCTGATAGCCGCCCCTACACAAGGATGGTATCCCATGCGCAGGGTATGCCGACTTCAGCAGGTCTTTCTTTTGATCCGTGCGCGGAGCGCACACATCACTTATTCACTATTCACTATTCATTATTCACTGTTCACCAAATTTTTTCCACAACTCCTGTGTAATGTGCAAAACTTTTCTGTGCATAACCGCCCGGCAGATTTTTTTCACAAAAGCCTGTCAATAACTATTTTATCCATACACAGGCGGCTGTGCAGCGGAAAGCCTTGATTTTTCAGGCCAAAACGGAGTTATGCACATAAGTTTTTCCTACTGACACGTATTACTACCTATATCCTACCCATCTATATAGAAAGCTGGAAAGTGAGGTTTTGAAAAATGAAGTTCACCTGTGAAAAAGCCCTGCTGGTCTCCGCCATCTCCGTGGCCGGAAGAACGGTCTCTCCCAAGAGCACCATTGCCTGCCTGGAGGGTATTTTGCTCCGCGCCGGGATCGGTGTGCAGCTTACCGGCTTTAATCTGGAGACGGGCATCACCGTCAAGGTCGCCGCGGCCGTAAACGAAGCCGGCGCCTGTGTCATGCCTGCCCGTCTGTTTTTCGACATCATCCGCAAGCTCCCCGACGAGGAAGTGACGGTGGAGGTGGACAGCAAGCTGCAGGTCTCCATCCGCGGCGGCGCGTCTTTCTTCCAGATCACCGCCATGGACGCCGAGGACTATCCTGACCTGCCCGACGTCAATTCGGAAAAGGGCGTGTCCATCCCGCAGACGGCTCTGCGGGAGATGATCGGCGGGACCATCTTCTCCGTCTCGGAAAATCAGGCCCGGCCCATCCATACCGGCTGTCTGATGGAGGTCCGGGACGACGGCATCACCATGGTGGCTGTGGACAGCTTCCGTCTGGCCCGCCGCACCTGGCACAGTGAGGAGCCCATCGGCCGGGAGATGAAATTTGTCGTCCCCGCCACCGGATTGCGGGAGGTGGAAAAGATCCTCTCCGAGACTGACGAGCCGGTGGTTTTCACCCTGGGCGCCAAGCACATCCTCTTTGAGATCGGTGACGCCACCCTGGTCTGCCGCGTTCTGGAGGGCGAATTTATCGACTGGCGGCGGGTAGTCCCCACCAACAATTCCACGGTGCTGACGGCCAACGTCTCTGAGCTGATGAGCTCCATTGAGCGCGTGAGCCTCATCGTGTCGGAGAAGATCAAAAGCCCGGTGCGCTGCGTGTTCGGGGAAAATACGGCGGATTTCCGCACCGTCAACACCATCGGTTCGGCCCATGACACCTGCTCCATTGCCGGCAACGGCGGAGAGCTGGAGATCGGCTTCAACTGCCGCTATTTGCTTGACGCCCTGCGGGCCGTACCCAGCGAGGAGGTCACCCTGGAGCTGCAGAACGGCCTCAGCCCCATCGTCTTTACCCCTGTAGACGATAAATACGACTTTGCCTACATGGTCCTGCCGGTCAGGCTGCATTAAATTTTTTCGGCATTAGCAATTGTAGGGGCGGACGACCCTGTCCGCCCAAAGAAATAGTGAACAATGAACAGTGAAAAGTGAACAGTGAATAACGAAGGAGTGCGCTTCGCGCACACATTACTTGTTCACTATTCATTGTTAACCATTCACTGTTCACTGAATATAATGATCCTGTTTGTACGCGGGCGGCTGATAGCTGCGCAGCCGTTGGCGACGAAGGAGCCTTACGGATGCGGCGTGCCC
>CAMFZO010000164.1 GCA_946006895.1 uncultured Clostridia bacterium
ACCTAAGCCTTCGTCGGCAGCGTCAGATGTGTATAAGAGACAGTCTCAAAGTAGGCGGAGTTATCCTTGGGAAAGTAGCTCTGGGAGGTGGTGATGCCCCATCGCACACTGCCTTCATCCGGCTGCAGCTCGCCCATCAGAATCTTGAACAGCACCGTCACCGCCAGTTCATTTTCACCCACAAAGGCGATTTTGTCGTTCTTATTCATAATAAAGGAGACCTTGTCCAGCAGCTTGACGCCGTCAACGGTCTTTGAGACGTCGGTGACAAAGAGAATATCCTTGCCAACCTCACGCTCCGGACTGAAGCCAACGAAAGGATAGCGGCGGGAGGACATGGGGATCTCCTCAATGGAGAGCTTGTCCAGCAGGCGGCGGCGGGCGGTGGCCTGCTTACTCTTGGCCTTGTTGGCGGAAAAACGGGAGATAAAGGCTTGCAGCTCCGCGATCTTCTCCTCGTTGCGCTTGTTCTTGTTGCGCATGAGCTGCTGCACCAGTTGGCTGGACTCATACCAGAAATCGTAGTTGCCGACATACATCTTGATCTTGCCGTAGTCGATGTCTACGATGTGGGTGCAGACGGTATTGAGGAAGTGACGGTCGTGGCTGACGACGATGACCATGCCTTTGTCCTCATAGTCCATGATGAAGTTTTCCAGCCAGTTAATGGATTCAATATCCAGATTGTTGGTCGGCTCGTCCAGCAATATGATGTCCGGGTTGCCAAAGAGAGCCTGAGCCAGCAGCACTTTAACCTTGAGCCTGCCGTCAACATCCGCCATTTTGTTCTCATGCAGCTCCACAGGGATCCCGAGGCCCTGTAAAATCTGACTGGCATCGGACTCGGCCTCCCAGCCGTTCATTTCGGCAAATTCCACTTCCAGCTCCGAGGCCAGAAGGCCATCCTCGTCGGAGAAATCCGGCTTTGCGTAGAGGGTGTCCTTTTGCTTCATCACATCATAGAGCCGCTGGTTGCCCATGATGACTGTGTCCAGCACAGTATAGGCATCGTAGGCAAACTGGTCCTGCCTCAAAACGGACATTCGCAGACCGGGCTTGATGGAGATCTCTCCCTGGGTCGTTTCCAGCTCCCCGGAGAGCAGACGCAGAAAAGTCGATTTTCCTGCACCGTTGGCGCCGATGATGCCGTAGCAGTTGCCGGGGAGGAACTGCAGATCGACGTGCTGAAACAGGAAGGTCCCGCCGAATTGGAGGGCTACATTGCTGACTGTGATCATAGCTTTCACCTCTGGTTCAGTTTATCATATATTATTCCGGAAATAAAGTGTAAATAATTTGTTACAAGGGGTTGCAAAAACAAAATAACGCGTTATAATGGCATTAGCACTCAAACACAGAGAGTGCTAATACACAGAAGGATGATGATTTTTTCATGGCAAAGAAACAGTTTAAGGCAGAGTCCAAGCGTCTGCTGGACCTGATGATCAACTCCATTTATACCCACAAGGAGATTTTCCTGCGAGAACTGATCTCCAACGCCTCCGACGCCATCGACAAGCTGGCCTACCTGGCGCTGACGGACGATTCAGTCGGTTTGAATCGGAGCGATTTTGCCATCCGCCTTGCAGCAGATAAAGAGAAAAGAACGCTGACCGTCTCCGACAACGGCATCGGCATGAGCAAGGAGGAGATGAAGGAAAACCTGGGTACCATCGCCCACAGCGGCTCTCTTCAGTTCAAGACCGCCATGGAAAAGCAAGAGGATATCGACATTATCGGCCAGTTCGGCGTCGGCTTCTATTCGGCCTTTATGGTGGCCGATAAGGTGACTGTTGTCTCCAGGAAATTCGGCAGTGACGAGGCATGGAAATGGGAATCCACCGGTGCCGACGGCTATACCCTGACCCCCTGCGAAAAGGAATCCGCCGGAACGGAAATCGTTTTGTACCTCAAGCCCGACGGCGAGGAGGAAAACTACAGCGACTTCCTGGGCGAGTACAGGCTTCGCGGTCTGGTGAAAAAATACTCCGACTACATCCGCTATCCTGTCAGGATGGAGGTCGAGGAGCGCCGTCCCACGGAGGAGACCAAGGATGACGAGGAGCCCAAGTATGAGACGGTCCGCGAGGAGCAGACCCTCAACTCCATGATCCCCCTGTGGCAGAAGAACAAAAAGGACGTGACCCGGGAGGAATATCTGAACTTCTACCGGGACAAGTTCTTTGACTATGAGGAGCCTGTCGGCATTATCCACATCGCCGTCGAGGGCGCCGTGACCTACAAGGCCCTGCTTTACATCCCAGCCAAGGCTCCCTATGATTTCTATACCAAGGATTTCAAATCCGGCCTGCAGCTCTATTCCTCCGGGGTGATGATTATGGACCACTGCGAGGAGCTGCTGCCTGACCATTTCCGCTTCGTGCGCGGCGTTGTGGACAGCCAGGACCTGAGCCTGAACATCAGCCGTGAGATGCTGCAGCACACGCGGGGCCTCAAGGCCATCGCCTCCAATCTGGAAAAGAAGATCAAGGCCGAGCTGCTGCGTCTGCTGGAGCAGGATCGGGAGAAGTACGAAAAATTCTACGCCTCCTTTGGCCGCCAGCTCAAGTACGGCCTGGTGTCTGACTACGGGATGCACAAGGAAGTGCTTCAGGACCTGATTCTCTTCCATTCGGACAGGGAAGGCAAGCTGGTCTCGCTGAAGGAGTACACCGACGCCATGCCCGCGTCCCAGAAGCACATCTACTACGCAACGGGCAACGGCACTGCCCAGCTTGCCAAGCTGCCGCAGACGACCATGCTTCGTGAGCGCGGCTTTGACGTACTGCTTCTGACGGAGCAGGTAGATGAATTCATCCCCCAGACCCTGAACAAGTACGCAGAGCACGAATTCCGCAACATCCTCACCGACGACCTGGATCTGGCCACAGACGAGGAAAAGAAAGCCGCTGCGGAAAAGGCGGAGGCTTTCAAGTCCTGCACCGATTTTATCAAGGAGACTCTGGGAGACAAGGTCGCGGCGGTGCGCGTCTCCAACGATCTGGGTTCCCACGCGGTGACCATGGTGCCGGAGGGCGGCATGAGCTTTGAAATGGAGAAGTATTTCAAGTCCATGGATCCGACCAACGACATGAAAGCCGGTCGCGTCCTGGAGGTTAATCCTGAGCACCCGGCCCTGATCAGCCTGAAAGAGAGCATGGAGAGCGATACGGAAAAGGCGAAAAAATACGTGGAACTGCTCTATTGTCAGGGCCTGCTGATGGCGAACCTGCCTCTGGAGGATGCAACAGCCTACACGGACCTGGTCTGTGAGCTGATGAAATAAATTTCGCAACGTATGGAAAACCCCCGGTTTTGCCTAAGCAAACCGGGGATTTTTCGACATTAAAAATGTTCTTTGGCAGCCTCAAGGGCGAGGGCAAGCTGGTCAGGGCAGGAGGTGGGCTTCATACCGCATTTGATGCCTTTCAGCTTTTTGATAACGGAATCAACGGGCAGGCCCTTTGCCAGCGTGGAAACGCCCTGGGTATTTCCGGAGCAGCCGCCAATAAAACGCACATCGGCAACGATGCCGTCCTCGATCTCGAGGATGATTTTGGAGGCGCAGGTGCCTCTGGTCTTATATTCAAAATGCATAAGATCACTCCTTTTCTTCCGTTACTATAACAAACAAACTGCGTTTTTGCAAGTCTTTTGGCTAATTTGCCTGAAAATGGTCATACTATAGCCAACAGGAAAAGCAGACCTTTCCACAGGTCCGCTTTTATCAATTGTATCCCAGGGATAC
>CAMFZO010000165.1 GCA_946006895.1 uncultured Clostridia bacterium
TGATTAAAAAGTTTAATCAAGAATCCCGTGTGCTGCGCACACTCACATCGTGCTTGCGCACGCTGTGCCGTCTTATGCAGAATCTGACGCGCCTTCGGCGCTATAAAAAGGTTTTAAACCTTTTTATCAGATTCTAGTATAAGGGTGAATGACTGAGGTGTCTGCTTCGCAGACGATTTGAATTTTTTTAGTGAATAGTGAATGGTGAACAATGAACAGTGAATAAGTGATGTGTGCGCTCTGCGCACGGTTTGAATCACGGCGCGCCGAGGTCGGCTGCGCAGCCGTTGGCGAGGAACAAGCCTTACGGATGCGGCGCGCCCGGTGGTCGCGCCCACGGGTGCGTGTCCTGCCAACGGATGGCGCTTGACGGTATGAAACGGTTTGCCGTTTTCCAATCTGTTCCGATAAATTTCGTTTCCCATATTGATTTTTCGACCCGGCGGGTTATATAATAGATGGGAAAATGGCGAAACGCCGTAAATTGGAGGTAAACTATGTTTGACCGTTTGATCGAAAAATTACAGGCAAGTCCCAAGAAGATCGTCTTCACCGAGGGCCACGACCCCCGTATTCTGGAGGCGGCGGACCGTCTGAAAAAGGGCGGCTTCCTGACCCCCATCCTGGTGGGCGACGTGGAGACCGTCCGGGCCAAGGCTGCTGAGGGCGGCTTTGACATCGAGGGCCTGGAGATCCTGGACCCGGCCACCTATCCCGACATGGACGCCATGGTGGAAAAAATGGTGGAGCTGCGCAAGGGCAAAATGACCGCTGACGATTGCCGTGCTGCCCTGTCCAAGGGCAACTATTTCGGCACCATGCTGGTCAAGATGGGCTATGCCGACGCTCTTCTCGGCGGCGCGACCTACTCCACCGCCGACACCGTCAGACCCGCTCTGCAGCTGGTCAAGACCAAGCCCGGCGCACATCTTGTCTCCTCCTGCTTCATCTTGGTCCGCGGCGAGGAAAAGCTCGCCATGGGTGACTGCGCCATCAACATTTCCTATGAGGACACCCTGGACAAAGAGGGCAACGTGGTGGTCAGCGCGGCGGATAAGCTGGCGGAGGTCGCCATTGAGGTGGCTAACTGCGCCAAGCTCTTCGGCATCGACCCGAAGGTTGCCATGCTCAGCTTCTCCACCAAGGGCTCCGGCAAGGGCGGCACCGTCAGCCTGTCCCAGGCAGCCACCGCCAAGGCCAAGGAGATGGCTCCCGACCTGGCACTGGACGGCGAAATGCAGTTCGACGCTGCTGTCTCTCCCGTGGTCGGTCAGCTCAAGTTCCCCGGCAGCAAGGTGGCAGGCTACGCCAACACCTTTGTCTTCCCCTGCATTGAGGCCGGCAACATCGGCTACAAGATCGCCCAGCGTCTGGGCGGCTATGAAGCCTACGGACCCATCCTGCTGGGCCTGAACGCCCCCATCAACGATCTGAGCCGCGGCTGCAACGCCGACGAGGTCTATAAAATGGCCATCATCACCGCCGCGCAGGCATAAGTTTACATAATATAGAACAAGGGCAGCCGGTCGGCTGCCCTTGTTTTTGTTTTTATTCCCCGCCCAGGAAGCTCTCCGGGTCCACGGGGACGTTGTTCTGATAGACTGCGAAATGCAGGTGCGGCTCCAGGGCCGTCTCCACGCAGGCCGTGTCGCCTACGGTGCCCAGAACGTCGCCTGCCGCCACGCTCTGTCCCGCCGTCACGTTGACTTCCTCGGCCAGATTGGAATAGTGGGTCGTGTAGCCGTCGGCGTGGCGGAGCACCACCGTCATGCCCAGACTTTCGTCCTCATAGACGGTGTAGACCGTACCGGCCGCCGCAGCCGTGACCTTCTGTCCAGCCTCGGCTTGCAGGTCGATACCCTCATGGGTGCGCCAGTCGCGGGTCGTCGTGTTGTAGGCCAGATGGTCGGCGGCAAAGCCCGTCACCGTCGCGCCGTCCACGGGCCGCTGTACGGCCAGCCGGGTCGCTGAGGTGGGTTCCGTCGGCTCGTCGCCCTGGGTCGCCACCACGTCGGCGGTTTTTTGACTGGGCGCCGTCTGGACGCCGGTGGATGCCGTCACCGATTCCGTCGGTGTTTCGGGAACCGCGGCGCGGTCCCTGGTCAGAAGAAAATAGCCGGATGTTCCCACAGCCACTGCACAAAGGAGCAGGACTATGTAGTAGCCCTTCTCCTTGACAAAGGCGCGGAAGCCTTTGGATTTGTTTTCGTTTTGCATATTAGCACCTCCAGCCTGAGTATCGACGAAGAATAAGTATTTTATACTTAAATTTTCCGACCTTTTTTTCTCCATGCACGCGATACAATGGAAAAAAAGGAGGCGGGATTCCAATGAAAGACTCGGCAAGGCGGATATGCTGTGCTTTTTTGCTGCTGGGACTGGCGCTGGCCATGTCCGTGGGCGTCATCGGCGCCATGGCGTCGGGGGAGGAGGCGGCCTATGTATGGGTGCGGCTGCTCCTGCACACCGACCCGGAGGTGGACGAGCTGCGGCTGTTTTCGTCGGACGGGCTTCCCATGCAGACGCTGCAGGTGCAAAACGGCGTCGCCCTGACCCAGCTTCTGCCGCCGGGGGAATACTATGCCGTCACGGAGCGGGGCTGCACGGAGTTTTCCCTGGATGAGGCGGCGGCGGTGCACATCCTCGGCGGCTGCGGCTGGTCCGACGGCGAGCAGCTTTTCCTGACGGCGGAGGCCATGGGAACGGTCCGGGTGGAGCGGCAGGTCACGGCGACCCTGGCGGATACCTGGGCGGAGTATACCCTGACGGACGGGGCCAAGACCCTCCGACGTACGGTCCGCTGCGGCAGCAAGGGAGAGGCGCTGGAGTGCGTCTTTTCGGCGGTCCCCTGCGGCGTTTACCGCCTGGAGGAAAACGGCGTTTTCTGCTGCACCGTCACCGTGACCGACGACGATCCGGAGCTTTCCGTCGCGCTGCCGTAGCAGGCGGCGTTCTGCTTTAAGATCTATATACGCACCGGCTGCCGCAGAGCATTTTCCTGCGGCAGCCGGTGCGTATCATTTTATCAATTTTCCATCTGCTTGCCCAAAAAACCGGCGACGGTCTGGGCCAGCTTCTGCTCCGATTCCGTCGGCGCGCTGCCATTTTCGTCCAGCAGCAGCATGACGCAGCCCATCAGATCGCCCTCAGCGATAATGGGGGCCGCCACGCCCAGATGATAGCGCTCCACGGCCTCCGCCGCCCGGAGACGGGGGTCGCCGCTGCGGTAGCGGTAGCTTTTCCGCTGCTCCATGAGCTGCTCCAGCTCTGCGGAATTGCGCTTTTCCAGCAGGTCACGTTTGGGCGCGCCGGCCACGGCGATGATGGCGTCACGGTCGGCCACCGCCGCGATATGGCCGGTGTTTTTGCCGATGGACTCGCAGATCTGCGCCGCGAAATCCTGCAAATCGCCCATGGGCGAGTATTTTTTGAAAATGACCTCTCCGTCCTTTTCCGTATAGATCTCCAACGGGTCGCCCTCCCGGATGCGCAGTGTGCGGCGGATCTCCTTGGGGATGACCACGCGGCCCAGGTCGTCGATTCTCCGAACGATGCCGGTTGCTTTCATATCTGTACTTCCTCCCGAGTGTCCAAAATTCAACATTCCTATTGTTTGCAAACACTGGGGAATTATGCGAATTTCTGCATAGGAAGAAATTTGCAGCGCGGCACGGAAAAACCCGGTGCCGCAGTAATACTGATTCTTGATTAAAAAGTTTAATCAAGAATCCCGTGTGCTTCGCACAC
>CAMFZO010000166.1 GCA_946006895.1 uncultured Clostridia bacterium
ATTCCTCTACGTCTCGTGGGCTCGGAGATGTGTATAAGAGACAGCTGCACGCCGGTCTCTCACGACCTGCTCTATCTGAAGGAGGAGGAGCGGTGAACCGGGCCGTCCTCGAGGCGCAGCTGGCGGAGCTGCCCATTGCGCAATATGTATTTTTTCAGACCCCGGAGCTGGAATTTTCGCCCCGTATCCGTGCGGTCTGTGAGCAGGAGTGTCCCCGCTACGGAAAATCCTGGGCCTGTCCGCCGGCGGTAGGCAGCACAGAGGACTGTCAAAAACGCTGCCTGGAATACCCGGACGGGCTTCTGATCGCCACCCTGGCAGAGGTGGCGGACATCTCCGACATGACCCAGACCCTTGCCACCCGTCCGGCCCACGAGGAGATCACCCATCAGGCGGCGGCGCTGCTGAAGGCACAGGGGCTGGAGGTCCTGGGTCTTTCCTCCGATTCCTGCGCCCTCTGCCGCCGCTGTACTTATCCCGACGCGCCCTGCCGCCACCCGGAACGGATGTTTCCCTGCGTGGAAAGCCACGGCATCGTCGTGACCGCCCTGGCGGAAAAATACGGCATCGAATACCAGTACGGCGGCAATATCGTCACCTGGTTTTCTCTCCTGCTCTACCGGGAGAAGGCTGATTGATATGTAAACTGCCCCCCGGCAGTTTTGGGCGGACAGAGTCGTCCGCCCCTACGAGTGCAGTTGGTCTTTAAGTTCGTAGGGCACGACGACTCTGTCGTGCCTTTTTGGTTTTTGCGCGGAGCGCACACCGCCGTTATTCACTGTTCACTGATCCCTGCATGAAACACCCATGTTGCTCTTGACATATTAGCCGCCCCTGCAAAATTTCAATCGTCTGCGAAGCAGACACATCCGTCGTTCACCCTTAGCCCTTAGTCCCAAAAAAGGCGGCGTTCCGAAGGGAACGCCGCCTTTTGCGGTTTCTTTGTGCTTATTTCGCCTTGGGGCCGGCGGCTGCGATGTGGGCAGGCATATTCGGATACTTCTTGGCGAAGTTCTCGGAGAACATGGTAGCCAGCTTGTTGGCCTGCGCGTCATAGGCGTCCTTGTCAGCCCAGAGGCCGCGGGCGTCGAGCATCTCGTCGGGGACATTGGGGCAGGAGGTCGGATAGTCCACGTTGAAGACGTCGTGATGCTTGAACTCGATGCTGTCAAAGCTGCCGTTGAGGGCTGCGGTGACCATGGCACGGGTGTAGGCCAGCTTCATGCGCTTTGCGCCGGAGGCTGCGGAGCCGCCTGCCCAACCGGTGTTGACCAGGTAGACCTTGGCGCCGCTCTCACGGATGCGCTTGCCCAGCATTTCCGCGTAGACGGAGGGATCCATGGGCATAAACGGCTCACCGAAGAGGGTGGAGAAGGTGGGCTGAGGCTCGGTGACGCCGCGCTCGGTGCCGGCGAGCTTGGAGGTGAAGCCGGTGACAAAGTGGTACATAGCGGCGTTCTCATCCAGGCGGGAAATGGGAGGCAGGACACCGAAAGCATCGGCAGTCAGGAAAATGACGACCTTGGGGATGCCGCCCACGCCGGGAATGGCGGAGTTGGAGATATACTCAACGGGATAGCCCACGCGGGTATTCTCGGTCAGGCTGCCGTCGTCGAAGTCGAACTCACGGGTCTCGTCGTCCATGATAACGTTCTCCACCAGTGAGCCGAAGCGGATGGCGTGATAGATCTCAGGCTCGTTTTCTTCCTTGAGGTTGATGCACTTGGCGTAGCAGCCGCCCTCGATGTTGAAGATGCCGTCGTCCGCCCAGCCGTGCTCGTCGTCGCCGATGAGCTTGCGGTTCGGGTCGGCAGACAGGGTGGTCTTGCCGGTGCCGGACAGGCCGAAGAAGACAGCCGTCTCATGGGTCTCGGGATCCATGTTGGCAGAGCAGTGCATGGGCAGGATGTTCTCCTTGGTCAGAACGTAGTTCATGGTGGAGAAGACGCTCTTCTTGATCTCGCCGGCGTACTGGGAGCCGCAGATGATGATCTCATGAGCCTCGTAGTCGATGATGATGGCAGCCTCACTGTTGACGCCGTCCACCGCCGGATCGCACTTGAAGCCGGGAGCGCAGAAAACAGTGTAGTCGGGGTCGCCGTAGGTCTCCAGCTCCTCCGCCGTCGGACGGATCAGAAGCTGATGGATGAAGAGGTTCTGGGAGGCCAGCTCGTTGATGATGCGGAACTTCTTGGTGTGGTTCCGGTCAGCGCCCGCGAAGCCGTCGAAAACGAATACCTCACGGCCCTGCATGTAGGCCGCCATCTTGCCCTTGATGGAGTCAAAGCGCTCCTTGGCAATGGGGCGGTTGACCTTGCCCCAGGCGATGTCGTCATGGACAGCGGGGGTGTCGACGATAAACTTGTCGTTAGGCGAACGGCCGGTATACTTGCCGGTGGTAACGACCAGCGCACCGGTGTTGCTCAGCTTGCCCTCGCCGCGGCGCAGAGCAGCTTCCGTGAGCTGTGCGGGGCCGAGGTTGCGGTAGACAGCCTTGGGCGCCAGAATGCCCATTTTTTCGATGCCGTAGGTTTCCATATTGTTTCCTCCTGAATATTCTGCCGTTGTCGGCAAAGCAGGGCTGATCCCCGCGCCGTCGGTACGGCTTATCAATGATCTTTGGTGAAATTACAACGTTCACCACTTACCATTATAGCACAGCTCCGCGCAAATATCTACAGGTATTTTGCAATTTTTTGCCGAAAAAACTGCAAAATCACCGGGGGTGTCTTATGACGCCACAATCACCAGTTCGCCGTTTTGGACCTCCACACGCAGGGTGGTGTCCGGTGTGATGTCGCCCTCCACGATGCGGCGGGCCAGCAGGGTCTCTACCGTGTGCTGCAGGTAGCGGCGCAGGGGTCTTGCACCATACTGGGGATCGTAGGCCGCGTCGATGATGAAGTCCTTGGCCTCCTGCGTCAGCTCACACTTAAGCTGCTTCTCCGCCAGACGCCGGTTGAGGGAGGCAAGCTGCAGGTCGATGATGCGGACAATGTTGTCCTTGGTCAGGGGCTTATAGAAGACGATCTCGTCGAGACGGTTGAGAAATTCCGGACGGAAGGAGCGCTTGAGAAGCTGCTCCACCTGTTCTTTGGCCTCGGGACGGATGCTGCCGTCGGCGTCGATGCCCTCCAGCAGCGCCTGAGAACCGAGATTGGAGGTCAGGATCAGGATGGTGTTCTTGAAATCCACCGTTCTGCCCTGAGAATCGGTGATGCGGCCGTCGTCGAGCACCTGCAGCAGTACGTTGAACACGTCGGGATGGGCCTTTTCCACCTCGTCAAAGAGGACCACGCAGTAGGGCTTGCGGCGCACGGCCTCGGTGAGCTGGCCGCCCTCGTCGTAGCCCACGTAGCCGGGAGGCGCTCCGATCAGACGGGAGACGGAGAATTTCTCCATATATTCCGACATATCAATGCGCACCAGGTTCTTTTCGTCGTCAAACAGCGCTTCGGCGAGGGCTTTTGCCAGCTCGGTCTTGCCGACGCCGGTGGGTCCCAGGAACAGGAAGCTGCCCAGAGGACGGTTGGGGTCCTGGATGCCGGCACGGCTGCGGAGGATGGCCTCCGAAACGGCCTTGACCGCCTCATCCTGTCCGATGACGCGCTTGTGCAGCTCGTCTTCCAGGTGCAGGAGCTTATCCCGCTCCCCCTCCACCAGCTTGGCCACGGGGATGCCGGTCCAGCGCTCGACGATCTTCGCGATCTCCTCCTCCGTCACCTTGTCCCGCAGGA
>CAMFZO010000167.1 GCA_946006895.1 uncultured Clostridia bacterium
TTCAGCACGATGTCCAGCGGGGTGCCGTCGGGCAGGAAGGGCATATCCTCCTCCGGCAGGATGCGGGAGACGACGCCCTTGTTGCCGTGGCGGCCGGCCATCTTATCGCCGACGGAGATCTTACGCTTCTGGGCGATATAGACGCGGACGACCTTGGTGACGCCGGGAGCCAGCTCGTCGCCGTTCTGACGGGTGAAAACCTTGACATCCACGATGATGCCGGCCTCGCCGTGAGGCACCTTCAGGGAGGTGTCGCGGACTTCTCTTGCCTTTTCGCCGAAGATGGCACGCAGCAGGCGCTCCTCGGCGGTCAGCTCCGTCTCGCCCTTGGGGGTGACCTTGCCGACCAGATAATCACCGGACTTGACCTCGGCGCCGATGCGGATGACGCCGTCCTCGTCCAGGTCCTTCAGAGTATCCTCGCCCACATTGGGGATGTCGCGGGTGATCTCCTCCGGCCCCAGCTTGGTGTCGCGGGCCTCCGTCTCATATTCTTCAATGTGGATGGAGGTAAATACGTCCTCACGGACCAGACGCTCGTTGAGCAGGATGGCGTCCTCATAGTTGTAGCCTTCCCAGGTGACGAAGCCGATGAGCACGTTTTTGCCCAGCGCGATCTCGCCCTGAGAGCAGGCAGGACCGTCGGCAATGACCTGGTCGCAGACGACGCGCTCGCCCACCTCGACGATGGGCCGCTGATTGACGCAGGTGCCCTGATTGGAGCGGGCAAACTTGGTCAGCTCATAGTCACGGACATCGCCGTCATCGTAGCGGACGGTGATCAGGTCGGCGCTGACGCGGGTGACAGTGCCGTCCTTCTCAGCCTTGATGCAGACCTCGGAGTCCACGGCGCATTTCTGCTCGATGCCGGTGGCAACGATGGGTGCCTCCGTTACCATCAGCGGCACGGCCTGGCGCTGCATATTCGCGCCCATGAGAGCGCGGTTTGCGTCGTCGTTCTGCAGGAACGGGATAAAAGCAGTCGCAATGGAGGTCATCATCTTCGGAGAGACATCCAGATAGTCGATGACTTCGCGGTCCACAGCGATGATCTCGTCGCGGTGGCGGCAGGTGATGCGGTTGTTGAGGAGGTAGCCGTTTTCATCCACCGGCTCCTTGGCCTGGGCGATGAAGTAATCGTCCTCCACGTCGGCAGACATATATTCGACCTCATCCGTCACGCGGGAGGCGATGTATTTGCCGTTCTCGTCATATTCGCGGACGACCTTGCGGTAGGGAGCCTCCACAAAGCCGTATTCGTTGATCTGGGCAAAGCTGGCCAGATAGTTGATCAGGCCGATGTTGGGACCTTCGGGGGTCTCGATGGGGCACATACGGCCGTAGTGGCTGTAGTGGACGTCGCGGACGTCAAAGGAGGCGCGTTCTCTGCTCAGGCCGCCGGGGCCGAGAGCGGACAGACGGCGCTTGTGGGTCAACTCGGCAAGCGGGTTGTTCTGGTCCATGAACTGGGACAGCGGAGAAGAACCGAAGAATTCCTTGATGACCGCCGTCACCGGGCGGATGTTGATAAGGCTCTGGGGCGTGACGGTCTCCAGATCCTGGACGGTCATGCGCTCACGGATGACGCGCTCCAGGCGGGTGAAGCCGACGCGGAACTGATTCTGCAGCAGCTCGCCGACGCAGCGCAGACGGCGGTTGCCCAAGTGGTCGATGTCGTCGGTGGTGCCGACGCCGAAAGCCACGCAGTTGAGATAGTTGATGGAGGCCAGAATATCGTCCCGGGTGATGTGCTTGGGAATCAGGTCGTCGCGGCGCTCCTCAATGGCATCCTCCCAGCCGTCGGCAGGGACGGTGTCCAGCATCTCAAAGAGGACCTTGCGGCAAACCTTTTCCTTGATGCCGTACTGTGCCGGGTCAAAGTCCACGAAGTTCTTCATGTCCACCATGAAGTTGGAGAACAGCTTGCGGGCGGTGCCGTTGACGGAAATGACCGCCTCGCAGACACCCCGTGCAGAGATCTCCTTGGCTCTTTCGCGGCTGAGAACCTCGCCGGGCATGGCCAGAATCTCGCCGGTGCGCGGATCGACGATGGGCTCCGCCACCTCCTGGCCGCTCAGGCGGCTCCAGATGTCCATTTTCTTGTTGAATTTATAGCGTCCGACCTTGGAAACGTCGTAACGGCGGGGGTCAAAGAACAGGGCGTCCAGATAGGCGGCGGCGCTGTCCACTGTGGGCGGCTCGCCGGGACGCAGGCGGCGGTAGATCTCCAGCAGGCTGTCCTCACGGGTCTTGCAGGGATCCTTTTCCATGGTCGCCTTGATGCGCTCATCCTCGCCGAACAGCTCAACGATCTGCGCGTCGGTCTCCACGCCCATGGCGCGGATCAGGCAGGTAATGGGCAGCTTGCGGTTCTTGTCGATGCGGACATAGAAGCAGTTCTGCAGGTCCGTCTCATACTCCAGCCAGGCGCCTCGGTACGGAATAACCGTAGCGGTATAGGTGTGCTGGTCAGCCTTGTCCACCGTGTCGCCGTAGTACATACCGGGACTGCGGACGATCTGGGAAACAATGACGCGCTCCGCGCCGTTGATGACGAAGGTGCCGCCGTTGGTCATAAGCGGGAAGTCGCCCATGAAGATCTCCTGATCCTTGATCTCGCCGGTCTGCTTGTTCAGCAGGCGGACGCGGACCTTGATGGGCTTGGCGTAGGTGGCGTCGCGCTCCTTGCACTCCTCAACGGTATACTTGGGCTTTTCGTCGAGGGAGTAGTCCAGGAAGGACAGCTCCAGGTTGCCGGTGTAATCGGTGATCGCCGCGACGTCGTGAAACACCTCGCGCAGGCCCTCGTTCAGGAACCAGTTGTACGAATCCTTCTGAATCTTCAGCAGGTTCGGCATCTGCAGGATCTCCTGATACTTGGCGTAGCTCTTACGCTCGGTCTTTCCGAACTTCACGTCCTTGATTTCCATATGGGTCATCACAGCCTTTCTGTTCATTGGGTGTGTGGTTCATGTATTTGCGGAGAAGCGCTTTTTTGCGACACGCCCGGAGCGGTTGACAGTTTGTCTCGCTGTCCTCTTGCGCATCCGTTTCGGGTATGGTATAATGCCATTAGTGGGTGAGGATTGGTGCTTTGCGATATTTCCGCAGTATAGAGCACTATTCTACCATATTTTTTTTGCTCAGTCAATACATATTTAAGAAAAAATCGTGGGAATAAAGAAGTTTTCCGCATGGACGCTGATTTTGCCGTGAAAACTCTCTCCTTCCGAAAAAAAGGCTTGACAAATTTGGGAATCCGCTATACAATAGCATAGCAAATTGGATATGCGAGTGTGCTGGAATAGGTAGACAGGCACGTTTGAGGGGCGTGTGACAACCGTCGTGTGCGTTCAAGTCGCATCACTCGCACCATGAAAAAGCGATTGCTTCAGCAATCGCTTTTCTTCAATTAAGGGAGAATCCGGGAGGTGCAGGGCCGCTGAACGGCTGCCGCAACCGCCCGATCCTTGTGTCCATTGACCGCCGTGCGGCAGTCCCTGCTGCTTTGCCGGGCGTGACGTGCGGCGGCAATTTCTATGTTCCCCCGAATCTGACCCTGCCGGGAAAGCGTCTGCGGGCCGTGACGGAGATCATTGGATACCGACCGCCGCAACCCCCTGGTCAAGGGTCTGCCCCAGACGCTTTGTGCGCTGTGCCGTCTGAATGTTTCGGAGTCGCAGACGCCGGAGGATATTTTCACTTACCTGGAAAGCGGGAAAAAATAAGCGGAGT